>JBAXJI010000005.1:0-49991 GCA_037137935.1 Candidatus Saccharimonadota bacterium
TAGGTATAGCCGTTAACTCTGCCGCCAATGCTGGTGATCTTATTGAGGTGGCAATAAGAGGAACAGTCTTTGTGAAGGTGCAGGGAACTATCTCGATAGGTGACCAAATTCATGCAGACGCCACAGAAGGCAACGCCTCCTTAATAACAACCCCATCCCCAGGCGAACTACTAGGCAAAATCCTCACATCAGTAAACATAAACAACCAAGCCCTAGTCCTAGTAACCCTAAAATAACCCCCCCAAAAAAACAAAACCCCCTTGCAAGGTCTCACCTTGTAGCAAGGTGAGACCTTGCAAAATTGTAGCAAGGTGAGACCTTGCAAAATAGCAGGGAGACTCCCTGCAGTAAAGCCGCACCACCAGGGAATCTAGCAGGGAGACTCCCTGCAGTAGCTTGCAAGAACACATAATTAGGAATAGAGTGTGGCTATGCCAGCTCGAAACGCTATCAAGCACTACGACGTCGATGCATACTATCATGTGTACAACAGGGGTGTTAATCGACGGAAGATATTTCTTGACGATCAGGACTACACTGTATTTCTCGCCTTTCTTAAACGTTACCTCGGGGAAGCTACCGAAAAAGATAAATTCTACCGTGTATATCCTAGCTTAAAGGGTCAACTAGATCTGCTGAGCTACTGCTTAATGCCTAATCACTTTCACCTGCTGCTGTACCAATACGATGATGTGAAGGCTATGGAGACTCTATTACGCTGTGTATCTACAGCTTACACGATGTACTTTAATAAGAAATATCAACGCGTTGGACATCTTTTTCAGGGTACATACAAGGCGTCCAGAATACTTAGTGAGCCATACCTGTTACACATTTCAAGATACATTCACATGAACCCGGATGACTATAAGAATTGGCCTTACTCAAGTTGGCCGTATTATGTCAAAGGCTGGCAGGCTGACTGGATTAAACATGATAAGATTTTTGAACTTTTTGAAGGCGACAACTACGAACAGTATGTGGATGATTATAAATCAACCAAAGAAGAGCAAGAAGACCTCAAAAAAGAGCTCGCAGATAGATAACCACCTAAATGCCCACAAAACACTAAATCTAGCAGGGAGACTCCCTGCAGTAGAGCAGTAGGTCATATAGCAGGGAGACTCCCTGCAGTAGCTTCATGGTACTAGCCTTATAGTACTAGTGGTTTATTTTTTTGGTAAATAATTTTTTATTTTTGGGGAAGGGGACGAGGGGCAAATTTTGTGACTGTCGGCAGGCGGAACAACGTGGACTAAGCACGGCTAAAATGATATGCTTATGTTAGTAGTGAGGAGTAAGGGTAAACAAACATGGCACATACAATTGCAGTTCTAAATCAAAAAGGAGGCGTCGGCAAGACTACCACGACACTTAACGTCGCGGCCTATTTAGCCAAAGATGGATTCTCTGTTTTGATCGTAGATATGGACCCCCAAGGAAATGCGACTAGCGGCCTCGGTATAGATAAACAAACCTTAGACTCAACAATGTACGACGTACTGTTTGGTGAAGTAGATGCATCAAAAGTAGTCAAAGAGACCACAATCGACAAGCTTTATATATTGCCTACCAACTCACAATTAGCCGCCGCAGAAGTAGATCTTGCTGGCGAAAATAACAGAGAGTATAAATTAAAATCAGCTCTAGACACATTAACTTTCGACTACATTTTAATTGATTGTCCGCCATCGCTCGGCTTACTTAGTATTAACGCTTTGGCCGCAGCGAACCAGGTACTCATACCTGTTCAAGCCGAATATTACGCACTCGAAGGACTTGGCCAGCTACTCGATATTATTCAAAGAGTTCGCGGTGGGCTAAATCCAAGACTTGAACTACTAGGTGTTGCAATCACAATGCACGACAGTCGCACGACTTTGGCCGAACAAGTTAAGGGTGAAGTTAGTAAGCACTTCGGTGATAAGTTGTTTAAAACCGTAATTCCCCGTAATGTTCGCTTGGCCGAGGCACCAAGTTTTGGCAAAACCATCATGGAGCACGATAAATGGAGTAAGGGCGCTCGCGCCTACAAACAGTTGACCAAAGAAATAAGCTGGAGGCTAAAATAATGGCAGGTAGTAGTAAAGGTTTAGGCAGAGGTTTCGATTCATTGATTCCGACTACATTCGACACTTCGATACTAATCGATGAGGCCGATCGAATACAAAAAATATTAATTGATACGTTAAAACCAAATCCCGAACAACCGCGTAAACATTTTGACGAAACTGCAATAAAAGAACTATCAGAGTCGATTAAACGTTACGGCGTTTTGCAGCCAATTGTTGTAACTCCAGGTAATGCTGATGACTATTACATAATTGCCGGCGAACGACGAATGAGAGCTTCAAAATTAGCGGGACTCAAGCATATTCCTGCAATTGTTCGTACTTCTAAGGAGTTAGAGCAATTAGAGATAGCTTTAGTAGAGAATGTTCAGCGAGTAGATTTATCGCCTTTAGAACAAGCGACTTCGATTCTTAGACTTCACGAGCAGTTCAATATAGATTTTGACACAATTGCAAAACGACTCGGAAAGGCACAAGGTACATTAAGTAATGTTGTGCGTTTATTGCAGCTACCAAAGCTTGCGCAACAAGCACTTCAGAACAAAAAAATTACAGAAGGTCATGCCAGAGCGATACTTTCACTTAAAGACGAATCGAAACAACTAGAACTGCTCAATTATATTATTCAAAAGAATTGGACAGTTCGTCAGGCGGAACAATATGTGACAGCTCTGAAAGATGGAGTTACTGACACGGCAAAAGCTCAAGTTAAAACAGAGACAATCACCCCAGCTACCAAAAGATTATCCAAAATTCTGCACACTCCAGTAAAATTGCGTCGCACAGCCAAGGGCGGCAAATTAGAAATCAGCTTTAAGACTGATCAAGAACTAGAAGATATAATCAAAAGAATCAGCTAGAAGTTTTTGGCTTTGTTGAACGGGTAAATTCTAAGTTTCAGCTTCGCAATAATATCTTCAGCTTTAACGGTACCAAAAATTCGTGAATCGAGTGAGTTAGGTCTGTTGTCTCCACAAACAAACACTTCATTTTCTGGCACGACTAAGTCGATGTTGCCAGATGTGGTGGTTATAACGGTGCCGTATGCGTAGGTTTTGTCTGGGTAATAACCGTCAGGATGCTCTTTGTTGATAATTTTAAGAACACCGTCCTTGACTATCACTCTGTCTCCAGGTAACCCTACCACTCTTTTTATTAGTTGACGGTCATTCTCCTTGCGAGATGTAAATATGATAATGTCGCTTCTGCTTGGAATGTATGGACGGCCAGTTATCGACGACATAGTGCGGGGGATTTTGTCTACTATTAGTCTGTCGCTGTTTTGGAGAGTCGTCTCCATACTTGGACCGTCAACTTGGTATGACTGAAATACAAATTTAGTCAAAGTGAGTGCAATAATAGGTGCAATCAAAAATATAGAAATGGTCGAGGCGACACTTTTAACACCATCATGATCATTTTTTGGACGTTTATTACGTGCGTGTTCCTGCGAAGAGTCCTCTTGAGGGTTCTTGTGTTTGGAGTTTTGGTCTGACTTTGGCGATGATGTATTTTCTGGTTCCATATGCTTGCTTACTATAACCCACAACCACCTTAATGGGCAAAATTAAAGCGTTGTTAATCTTGATTCGGCAAATACTAGAAAGCACTAAAATTTGCATCTGGGGTGACGGGTAAGATGACAAAAAAGTTACTAAATAGGTTTTAGATTATAGCCTAAACGGGTATAATATAATGATAGGGCACCAAATTAAACAGACTTAAAAACAGCGAATTTATACAATAATTAATTCATATAGAGTAACTACGATATTTAATGGATAAATCAAAATTCAAAAAACCATCTCATAATAAATCTCGCGTCCGAGCTACAATGGATGGCTTCGTAGGCCCAGATAGCTTCAAGCGTACTGGCAGCATAGGATTTCCAGACAAGAAAGACTTTGCCGATGGCAAAATGACTACTAGACTAGATGATTTTCGTAGAGTAGAAGGCTTTAGTTCATCAGCGCAATCAATTGATGGGAATTCTCAAGTAGAAGCAGTAAGTAGGCCAGTTGTACCTCTACCAGCACCATTATTAAATTCAGGCCCTCGCAAGAATTCGAAATTCGGACGTAATAATAAGGGACGTCGACTTTCTACAGGTATGAAGCCTCGGCGTAGCTGGATCAAAATTATCAAAAGATCAATACTCGCTATCGTCTTGATCGTATTTGTTACAGGTATATATTTTGGATTTAAGCTCTATATTGTTGAAAAGAACATCTTTAAGGGTGGTGGTAATGCGCCTGGATTAGCCAAGAAAGTAGACATTACCAAACTAAAAGGTGAGGGCGATGGTCGAGTAAATATATTGTTACTTGGAATTGGTGGGCCAGGGCATGAAGCACCAGATTTGTCCGACACTATTATGCTAATAAGCATCGACCCAGTAAATAACCAAGCTACTATGCTTAGCATTCCAAGAGATCTATGGGTAGAAATCCCCGGATATGGCAGTCAAAAAATTAACGCTGCATTTTCTTACGGGAAGCAAAATTCAAAAGAGAAGAGCGACAGTGGCAAGACTAAAGATGGTATAGCTCTAGCCGAAAAAACTCTAGCATCAGTGTTGAATGTGCCTATTCATTATCATGTGGTAGTAGATTTTGCCGCCTTCAGGCAGGCAATTGACGCTGTAGGTGGGGTAACATTTGATGTGCCAGAACAGTTATACGATCCAACTATTGCCTGGGAGAATGGTAATAAATCAGTAATTGCCGCAAAGGGCGTCCAGACATTTAACGGCGCACGCGCACTACTATATGCTCGTTCCCGAGAGACTAGCTCCGACTTTGCCAGAGCCGAGCGCCAAAGACAGCTAATTGTAGCTCTAAAAGAAAAGATATTGTCGGCCGGCACATATAGTAATCCAATAAAAATATCTCAGTTGTTAAGTACTTTCGGTAATAACATCTACACCGATATTGATTCGGGCGATATCCCTCGTTTGTATCAAATCGGTTCAATGATTCCGTCTAGTAGTATATTGTCGCTTGATATGGTTACGCCACCACACTCACTATTAACCACAGGTGCACATAACGGCTTGTCTGTAGTAATGCCAAGAGCCGGTCTGTATCAATACGAAGATATTCAGAATTATGTCAGAAACGCTTTAGTAGACGGCTTTATTTTCCAAGAGAACGCATCGATCGCTATATTAAATGGTACCAATACTATAGGAGTAGCGTCTCTCAAGTCAAAAGAACTAAAATCCTACGGATATAATGTTGTAAGCGTCGGAGATGCCCCAACCAAAGATTACCAAAAAACGGTATTTGTAGACTTGAGCAAGGGAACGAAGAAATACACTGTGAACTACCTCGAGAAACGCCTAGGTGTTAAGGCTGTGACGACTCTGCCAGCTGGAATTACTGCAGTTACGACTGACTTTGTTATAATACTAGGTAGTAATACGACCGGTTCGTCATCCACCCCCTAAAGAAAGGTGTTAATTTGAGCTCAATATTAAAATCATTAAAGCCTAAAGCCGGTTTTTCGCATTTTATACATATCTTCTTATTGTTGCTTTTGCCGGCAATACTTTTTGCCTTAGTTAGTTTAAGATGGTACGAAATTGCAACAGCAGTAGTCTTGTTGTCAAAGTGGAGAATGTTGGCTATCAAGCCCCGACATTGGTTGGCGAGCATTCGCGCAAACACTGTAGATATTATCGTCGGCTTATCGCTACTAGTTTTTATGTCACAGAGTGGATCGATGCAGTTCCGCCTCATTTGGACTCTATTCTATGCTGGCTGGTTAATAGTTTTGAAGCGTCGCTCAGACCAATCTGGCGTTGCCTTGCAAGCCCTGACAGCACAAATTCTTGGCCTAAGCGCATTATTCATTCATTGGGGCGACAAACCACTCCTTGCCTTAGTAGCCCTAGGCTGGTTCATCTGTTATATGTCTGCCCGTCACTTCTTCAGCGCTTTCGAGGATCCACTCAACCGTTATCTATCAAGCATATGGGGTTATTTTGCAGCGTCAATAATCTGGATACTTACCCACCTTCTATTGTTTTATGGTTTTATGGCCGTACCAACATTGTTCTTATCTGTGGTCGCTTTCGGTCTTGGGGGCGTCTATTATTTAGAGAAGACCGATCGTTTGTCTGCGATGATACGTCGACAAGTTCTGTTTATAATGATCATCGTCGTCATCATCCTATTAGCAGGATTAGTTCGTCACGGTTATATTCTAAAAAGCCAACAGTAACTTTCTATAATCGAAAAGCCTGCGCCAGTCCATCAGTGTTTACTAGTGTGTAACCGCTACGCTGGGCGTGTACCTTCATGACATCGTGCTGAATTATCAAAGATTCTGTAAATACATATACCGGCTTGGTGTTAAAGTGATTAATTTGCTCAAACATTCTTCTATAAAAGTCCATCCCCATGACACCACCAAAAATAGCAATAGAAGGTTCGTGAGTTGCTGCTTTGTTGATTTCGAATTCGTCGGGGACATAGGGCAGGTTGGCTAGCAATACTGTCGACTGCTGGCTATAAACATTTGGCGATACTCCTTCAAACAAATCACTACGCAGGAACTCAACATCGGCTCCAAGTTTTGCTGCATTAGACCGGGCTATTCGCAAGCAGGACTCGTCGATATCTATGGCGGTTACTTTAGCGTTAGGAATTTCCAGTTTGGCCGTAATAGCCAGAATCCCCGACCCAGTCCCAAGATCAATAATATTCCTGGCGTTGTCGGCTTCAAGTTTCAGTAGCTCTATCATAGACTCAGTTTCTGGACGAGGCACAAGCACATAATCATTTACAATAAACTCTCTGCCATAAAATTCAGACTTACCTCGTATGTAGGCAAGCGGCTCGTGACTACTGCGCCTTATGACCATATCGTTAAGTGACTGTAGTGTTGCGTCGTCTAGCGCAGTTTCGGGTTGTGCCAATAGATAGGCGCGGTCCCTACCAAGTGCATCTTCTAATAATATTACCGAGTCTAGCCGGCCAGTCTCAATGCCAAGCTCATTAAAGGTGTTCGTTGTAGTAGTTAACCACTCGTTAATAGTCATGAATATATTGTAGCATTACCGCATAGCAACAGTATTAACGGTTAATCATAAGTATGATACAGTTTAAGATGTAATTTAGCGTAAATATAAATAGGAGAATATAAATGCAAGAAATAGCACCTCAACCTGAAACACCCGAGTCAGATGCAGCGCCACTAACATCCATTCAGCCTACTATTGAAAAAGCGGCCGAGCAGGCTGCCAGGTTTGCCAATTATTTAAACGAACAGAATATCGAACCTGAATCAAATGTTAAAAGTCTAGCCGGATCAGCAGGACCGCCACCGCCACCAGATGACGGACCAAATGACAATAAAAACACTGATAATACCTATTATGCGAATAAAATGCCCCAGCCTCCTATTGATGGGCTTTCAGGTGAATTGAACCAGCAAATACCTGAATCAAATAAAGACACGACTAAGTTGCCCCCGATATAGTTATTAAACAAAACAAATATAAATCCTTCTGCAGTCGCTATCGTGAAGCTTCAGCAAGAATATTTTGCTGCCTATAATGGTAGGGGAGTAGTTGTTCCTTTACGCAGAGGGGTTTTTGCGCAAACTTTTGAGAATATGGATGTGTATGACACTAAAGGTAGGCCAGCACCAACGAAGTACAACGCGTATACTCCAGGTACTGGCAAAAGAGTCTAACAATCTTGACATTTAAGCACAAGTGTGATAAGATTTATTCAACTTCTTAAAAAACAAAAACCCAAACAAGATAGAAAGCAAAAAAAATGAGCGAAAAAATCCCCAACAAGCACTTTAGAAAAAACAAGCAAAACTCCTGAAGAAATAGCCGCCCAGATTGGTCGTATAGCAAATAAGCTAGGAGACCGAGCAATGAAAGTAGCTATTGGTTCTCCAAATATAAGTAAATATAAATTTTTAGAATCTAATTAAACGCTTAATATAATAAGAGTTAATGGGCTTATCGACAATAGTCGAACAAGCCCATTTTTAATTCTCTTGGTTGAGCAAATCGTGTTCGGCTTTGTGAAGTTCTTCTATAAGGTCGTCGATGTCGCCGGTCATTGCAACTGGGATGTTAGAGCGTGAATAACCGATACGGTGGTCGGTGATACGGTCCTGGGGGAAGTTGTATGTGCGGATCTTCTCGCTGCGATCGCCAGAGCCAATTAGTTTTTTACGTGAGTCGGATAATTTCTGTTGTTCGGCTTCGATTTGGGCCTGCAATAGGCGGGAGCGCAAAACGCCGAGGGCTTTTAATTTATTTTTTGTTTGAGATTTCTCGTCTTGCTGGGTAACGACTAGACCAGTCGGTAAGTGGGTGATGCGGACGGCAGAGTCGGTAGTGTTGACGGATTGGCCACCGTGACCACTGGCGTGATAAACGTCGATACGGAGGTCTGACGGGTTGATTACAATGTCGGCTTCTTCAGCTTCAGGCAACACCGCAACAGTGACGGTGCTGGTGTGGATACGGCCTTGGCTTTCAGTCACTGGCACGCGTTGGACGCGGTGGACACCAGCTTCGAACTTTAACTGACTATAAGCGTCGTCGCCACGGACGGCAAAAATAACTTCTTTGAAACCACCGGCTTCAGACGGCGTTTCGCTGATTAGCTCGACTTTATAATTGTGCATTTCGGTCCATCGGATATACATTCGGTAAAGTTCGCCGGCAAACAGGCTAGCCTCGTCGCCACCAGCTGCAGCACGAATTTCGATAATTGCGTCTTTTTCGTCGTTAGGATCTTTTGGAGTTAAGGCTTCTTCAAGTTTGGCGATAGTTTCCGCTAGTTTAGGGGTGACTTCTTCTAGTTCCATAGCAGCTAATTCGGCCATGTCTGGATCGCTAAGGTGCTCACGGGCAAATTTAATAGCTTCGTCTTGGGCTTTTTTGTCGTCGAACAAGCTCAAGATTTTTTCGACAGCATCTTTGCGTTTGGCTAATTTAGGATAATCTTTGCTACTAAAAATAGACGGGTCACTCAATCGAGACTCGAGTTCCTGATATTCTTGGCGTAAGCTTTGTTCTTTAGTTTCCATAACTGATAATCCTTAGTATATATAAAAATCACCGAAAATTTGGTATTTTCGGTGATTAATTAAATTCTAGTAGTTATTTGTCGGCTTTTGGTGCTGACTTTTCGGCTTTTTTGTCGTCTTGTGACTCTTTGCGGGTAGCTAATTTCTTGGCAGCAGTTGTTCGCTTGTCGCGAGCAGCCTGACCAGCAGCTGCACGAGCTTTGAACTTGTCGACGCGACCTTCGATGTCAACGATGCGTTCTTCGCCGGTGAAGAAGGGGTGGCTAGAGCTAGTGATGTGAACTTTTAGTAATGGGTATTCAACGCCATCTAGTTTAATCGTCTCATCAGTCGCAACTGTTGAGCGCGTTAATACTGTGGTGTTGTTGTTGAGGTCCTGGAAGACCACTGGGCGGTAATTATCTGGGTGAATATCTTTTTTCATATCCAAATCAGTATACACATCTGTTGGTATCTGGTCAAGCGGTATTGCTAAGAGAGACGTCATCTGTTACAATATGTCCACAATTAATTAATCAGTTTGGGGCAGTAATCCTCCTGAGTCATCCTATGTAGGGACGCTCGGGTTAGCTCCTTACGAAGAGAAAGGATTTACTATATGGCAAATAATGCTGTTGAAGTAGATATCAAAAAATTATTAGAAGCCGGAGCTCATTTCGGTCACAAAACAAGTCGTTGGCACCCTAAAATGGCGCCTTTTATTCACTCTAAGCGAAACGGTAGCCACATTATCGATCTTACTCAGACGGTTGCGGCACTTGATTCAGCTTTAGAATTTATCACTCAAACTGCTAGCCAAGGTCGACAGATTCTATTTGTCGGCACTAAGCGCCAGTCTAAGGACATTGTTAAGGCTTTGGCCGAAGCAACTAAAATGCCATACGTAAACGAGCGATGGTTGGGTGGATTGCTAACAAACCAGAAGACTATTGGTGGACGTATTAAGCATCTTAAAGATCTTGAGGCAAACATGGCTTCAGGTGACCTATCTGCTAAATATAACAAACTAGAGATTCAGCGTTACCAAGAAGAAATCGATCACATGAACTACCTTTATGGTGGCGTAAAAGAAATGGCGTCGCGCGTTGGTGCTGTGTTTATGTTTGATATTACTCACGAGCACACCGCTCACAAAGAAGCTACTAAGCTAGGGCTTAAGACTATTGGTATCGTCGATACTAATGCTGATCCAAGTTTGATTGACTTCCCAATTCCTTCAAACGACGACGCTATTAAGACATTACAGCTTATTGCTGATTATGTTCAGCAGGCTATCGAACTAGGTCGTTCTAAAATCAAAGCTCCAGTTGTCGACAAGACAGAAGTTGCAGAAGCACCAGTTGAAAAGAGCGAGAAAGCCTAAATGTCAGAAATTAACGACGGAAAGTTATTTAGAAGTCACAGTCAATTCGATGTTACGCCACCGGTTGGCATCGGTATGTCTAGACATATAACTGACAGATTACGAGAGTCTGACCCAAGATTAAACGATGCTTATATGCGTCGTCTTGCTCAGCTCGGTATTGAAACTGAAGTTAAGGTCATGCCTGACCAAGAAATTCTCTAAGCTAAATTCTAAAAAGTAAATAGATTAATAAAAGGAAAAGAAGATGAACATAGATGACATCAAAAGATTGAAAGCACTAACTGGCGTTGGACTAACTGACGCTAAAGCAGCATTAGAAGAAGCCAAATGGGACTTCGATAAAGCTCTAGAAGCTATGCGTAAAAAAGGTATAACCAAGGCTGAGAAGCGTGGTGAGCGTGAAGCACGTGCCGGTGTAGTTGGAACTTATAATCACGACGGACGCATTGGTGTCTTGATTGAAGTTAACTGCGAAACAGACTTTGTTGCCCGTAACGAAATTTTTAGCGATCTAGTAAAAGATCTAGCCATGCATATTGCTGCTAGTAACCCAGAGTTTGTTAGCAACGATGCTGTACCAGCTGATGCTCGAGCTAAGGCCGAACAAGAATTTACCGAAAAAACTAAAGCTGACGGCAAGCCCGAAAAGATGGTTGCGCAAATAGTTGAAGGAATGCTTAAGAAGTATTTTGCAGAAAAATGTTTGCTAGACCAGCCATATATTAAGAATCCAGACCAAACAGTTGAAGATCGTATTAAAGAATCAATTGCCGTACTTGGTGAAAACATTGTTGTTAGACGCTTTAACCGGATTGCTCTTGGAGAATTAGCTTAGCCAACCAAAATGGGATTTCCAAATAATCAGCTAGTTAGTTCGGACACTCTTACAAAAGATTTTAGAGAGGCAGTGCCATATATTAGTGAACTAAACAAAAAGAGGTCTCTTGGTGTCGAACCTAATTGCGCAACTCCAAAAAATGCTGAAACTTTTCGGCTAGACAATACTAAAAATGCCAGAATAGAAAAGGCTAAGATTTGTGGATCTTGCGCCTTGAAGGCAGAATGTTTGCGTGATGGAATTTCTGAGATTCTGCATACAGGCTGGGTTCCTAAGGTACGAGATGTTGGCTTTTCGCGCGCTGGATTAGATCCCGTTGTTCTCGTAGAGATAGCTACTACAATATACGACCAAGGTGTTAATAAATATGATGTAGACGACGCAAGGCAAGAGCTCGACAGGCGAGGATTGAGTATTGCAATGTCTGCACAATATAGCCAGGCCTCATAAGACTACAGTAATTTTGCTGGGGTATTAGCTAGTTGCAAAGGCCAGAAGCTAGGAGCGATGGCCACACCTGTTATTGCGCGATACATTGTTTATGGCTCGACATCCACCAGTTAAAAAGTCGATTGTGGCCCGATGTGGGTTATAATTAGACCAGCAAAGCAAATCAATAAACACAGGGGTAATACATGAATCCATCAAGCGTAGTAGATAACGCAAAAACTAAAATGACTGCCGCGCTAAATCATTTTCAAGAAGAAATTAAGAAGTTGCGAACTGGGCGAGCTCATCCAACAATGCTCGACGGAGTAACAGTAACCGCCTACGGCACGCCAATGCCACTTATTCAGGTTGCAACAGTATCTGCTCCAGAAGCTCAATTATTACAGATTACTCCTTTTGATCCTTCTAACATTCAAGCTATTGCCGCTGCTATACGTGATAATCCTAGTCTTGGTATGAATCCTAGTGACGATGGACGAGTAGTGCGAGTTCCTGTTCCTCCGCTAACAACTGAACGACGCCTACAAATTGTTAAGCAACTCGGAGAAAAAGCAGAAGATTGCATGATTAGTTTGCGTGGCGTTCGACACGATGTACTTAAAGAAATCGACCAAATGAAAAAAGACAAACTTGTCGGAGAAGATGACGCAAAACGCTTAGAAAAACAAGTTGATGACGGTATGAATTCTTCGAGATCAGAGGTAGACACTTTGTCTCGTGCAAAAGAGCAGGAGATCATGACGGTATAGGGTAGGGTAGGGCAATTTAACATTGATGCATTTGGCATTGATACATTAATTTAACATTTAGCATTTTTCATTGACGCTACAATGGCCGCAAGGACAAAAAGACCAAAAGGGGCGGGGTGGGGCGATTTAACATTGATGCATTTGGCATTGATACATTAATTTAACATTTAGCATTTTTCATTGACGCTACAATGGCCGCAAGGACAAAAAGACCAAAAGGGGCGGGGTGGGGCGATTTAACATTGATGCATTTGGCATTGATACATTAATTTAACATTTGTCATTTTTCATTGAAGCTACTATGCCGAAATGTTTAAATGACTAAATGGTCAATTCAACCTATCAATACAGCTAACGATTAGATTTGAGCGACTAGTTGCCAAACTCAGTGTATAATTAATGTAATGTCATTGCTTCTACTGATTTTTGGGTTAATTATGTTTGTGGCGCTAGTTGTCGTTCACGAATTTGGGCATTTTATAGTTGCTCGTCGTAACGGAGTAGAAGTAGAAGAATTTGGTATAGGATTCCCACCTCGAGCAAAAGTTTTGGCACGTAAAAACGGTACTGTATATACACTCAACTGGTTGCCTTTGGGTGGGTTCGTTCGCTTAAAAGGGGAGCACACGGCAGATACTGATAATGGAACTTTTGGCGCCGCAAGCATCGGAGTAAAGTCAAAAATTATGATAGCTGGTGTCGCAATGAACCTGGCTACGGCCTTTGTCCTGCTGACATTACTAGCACTACTGGGTATGCCAAAGATTATTGATAATCAATACACATACGCAAAAGATACCAAAGTTTTAAGAAACGATGTTTTTGTTGCCGAAGTAGAGCCTGGTTCGCCAGCGGAAAAAGCCGGTATTCGTAGCAGGGACCGCCTAGTAAGCATTAATAACGGCAGACAAACAAACAATATTATTACCTCTGCAGAGAAGCTACCAGATTTTACCCATCAATTTGCTGGTCAAGAGATAGATGTGGCAATTGTTAGTGCAGGCAAGGCCAAAAACCTTAAGGTCACTCTTCGACAGGCAGCTGAAGTGGAGGCTAGTAAAAAAACAGACAAACCGCTTGGTTATATGGGAATAGTTCCGACCGACTATACGCTACAACGATCAACATGGTCCGCTCCAATTGTTGCCGCCGGGCTTATCAAACAATTTACTTTCATGACTTTTGAAGGGCTTGGTAAGGCGATAGCCAATCTAGTTCGTGGTCATGGTAAGCAGGCCAGTGAGGGAGTTGCTGGACCTATAGGCATCTTCGTACTGCTAAAGGACGGTAGCGAGCTGGGCTATCAATTTATATTAATGATAATTGCTATAATCTCGCTAACTTTGGCAATCATGAACGCACTGCCTATACCAGCGCTTGATGGGGGCAGATTATTTGTAACTTGGGTTTTTAGACTCGCCAAAAAGCCATTGTCGAAAAGACGAGAAGATGTGATACACGGGACAGGATTTGCGCTATTAATGGTGCTATTTGTGCTCATTACAATTGTCGATGTAAAGCGAAACTTCTGATGAGCATAGATTGGTTCACTCCCTTATATCTGCTGGCTATTTATGGAGTGGTGCAATTTTTTCGTCGCTCCAAATCAGACACCGAGAAGACTGTAAGATGGACTCCGATCGAATCTATTGGCGTAACATTGGCGATATATTTTGGCGCACAATTAATTGGCGCTTTGCTTGTCTACACTATCCCGTTAATACGAGGGATGGACAAAGACCAGGCGCTAGATTGGATGAGCAACAACACCTATGGTCAATTCATAACGATTGCAGCCGTTGAAGCCCTGACAGTATGGTTGGTGTATAGGTTTTTGAAGCTTCGTAAGGCCACCTTAAAGACAATTGGCCTCGATGATAGACCGAAGTGGGCATACTTAGGCTATATTGCCCTTAGCTTCATAGCCTACACAATAGTTTTTATTTTTGTTACTTCCGTGGCTAAGCAATTAGCCCCAAGTCTTAATATTGAACAGAAGCAACAGATAGGATTTGTCGATCGTGGTAACTTCCAGCTTCCGTTTATTTTTATCAGTTTAGTATTATTACCGCCATTCGCCGAGGAAATTTTAGTTAGAGGATTTTTGTATACGGGTCTAAGAAAGGGTTTGCCAAAATTCTGGGCCGTGATTATAGCTAGTGGGTTATTTGGAATAGCACATTTGCAAGCTGGAAGTGGCGAGCCTCTTCTTTGGATTGCTGGTATTGATACATTTATTTTGTCTCTATTCCTTATAAATCTACGCGAAAGAACTGGCAGTTTGTGGGCTTCAATTGGTCTGCATATGCTAAAGAATCTAATCGCTTTTATGAGCATATTTATATTTCATCTCGGTTGACGAGCGATAATCCTATATAATACTTTTTATGAGATCAACTGAACTATTCACGAAGACGAAAAAACAAGCACCAGCTGACGAGGTCAGCAAAAACGCCCAACTACTAATCAGAGCAGGCTATATACACAAAGAAATGGCCGGAGTTTATACATTTTTGCCTATGGGTCTACGAGTATTAGAAAATATTTGCCAGGTGATACGCGAGGAAATGAATGCTATTGGTGGTCAGGAGTTAAAGATGACTACACTTCAAGATCCAGAAATCTGGCAAGCAACAGATAGATGGGATGACGAAAAAGTTGATGTTTGGTTTAAGACAAAGCTCAAAAATGGAAGCGAGATTGGTCTTGGGCCAACTCACGAGGAGCCACTTATTAGAGCGGTTAAGCCCTACATAAGTTCTTATAAGGATTTACCGTTTCTGGCGTATCAAATACAAACTAAATTTCGTAATGAGACTCGTGCCAAAAGTGGTGTTATGCGTGGACGTGAGTTCTTAATGAAGGATTTGTATAGTTTTGCTAGAACAGAACAAGAGCACAATGAATTATACGAAAAAATTAAGCAAGCTTATTTTAAAGTATATAAGCGGCTTGGAGTAGGTGAGCAAACCTTCTTGACCTTTGCTAGTGGCGGAATGTTTAGTCAATTTAGCCACGAATTCCAGACTGTTTGTGAGGCTGGCGAAGACACAATTTATTTAGATCGCAAAAAAGGAATCGCTATTAATGAAGAGGTTAATGACGACAAAGTGTTGGCTGAACTTGGTGTTAAACGCGAAGACCTAGAAGAAGTAAGAGCAGCTGAAGTAGGCAATATATTTACACTAAAAGATAAATTTTCTAAACCTCTCGGCCTAAATTATCTAGACGAAAATAATCAAGAGATGGATGTGCTCATGGGCTGTTATGGCATTGGGCCATCTCGCCTTGTAGGTGTTATAACAGAGCTGCTTGGCGACGATAAAGGTCTAGTTTGGCCTTACGAGATAGCTCCCTTCAAGGTTTATATCGTACGAATTGGCGATTCTGAAGCCGTAATAAAGGCTACCGACAAGCTCTATGCTTTGTTAAATGATTCTAATATTGAAGCTTTTTATGACGACCGTGATGTTCGTCCAGGCGAGAAGTTTGCTGACGCTGATCTGATCGGCATACCAATTCGACTTGTAGTAAGCGAAAAAACTTTGGCAGGCGAAGAAGTTGAGTTCAAAAAAAGAACTGATTCAAATATAGAGATGGTTAAGCTCGTAGATATAATTGAGAGAATTAAATCCAAATAGATAATAGTGGGCCGCAAGTCATTGACGCTAATCTCTTCTTGGGTATAATATGATACTCGGACGATGACGACAATTTTGACTGTTATGCACAGCTAAGTGATTACTTGCTAGCTATAGTCAAAGAAATTTGTTAGCATAGTTAATGCGGATGAGATTAAGGCTAAAGAGAGCCTTGGGCCACCGTTTTTATTTTTACCAAAAATTAACCCAAGAAGGGGAAATTACATGAAGAAATTATACCGTCTTACCACCGAAGGAGTCACTAAGCTAAAGGAAGAATTAGTATTGCTGCACGCAGAGCGTGGTCCTATTGCTGAGCGCATTAAGTTAGCTCGTGAATTTGGTGATTTGGCCGAAAATGCCGAATACAGCTCAGCTCGCCAAGAGCAAGATCAAAACGAAATTCGCCTAGGCGAGATAGAACATATCTTAGCTAATGTTGAAGTTATCAAAAAACCAAAGGGTGATAGCAAGATCCAGATTGGAAGCAGTGTTAAGCTCAAGAGCGAAGATGGCAAAACTAAAGAGTTTCAAGTTGTTGGAACAGTTGAGGCCGACCCATTAAATGGCAAAATCAGCGACGAATCACCAATAGGTCAGGCACTTATTGGCAAGTCACTGGGCGACAATGTCGAGATAGTTACCCCAATCGACACTACAAACTACAAAATCACCGACATCTCCTAAAGTAAAACCACAACCCCAACGATCAGCAGGCGCTACTGCAGGGAGTCTCCCTGCTAGATATGGCGCCCGATAAACAGGTCCGAGCATGGTCTAATTGACAATCAAGAAAAGATCTCAGCCTAACTTCGATTACTTCTACATTTAAGCCTATGGGACTAATACTGAAAATTCAGTTATTCAGGAAGTTGATGATGAAGTATACTAGCTAATAGAAACTAAATACGAGATTAAATATTTATGGCGACACTAAAAGATTTCCGCGATGAACGACTGCGTAAACTAGAAGAGTTAAAAAAGCTCGGCCTAAATTCATATCCGGCTAAAGCCGACCGTAGCCATATGCTAAAGGCTTTGACCGATGAATTTTCTGAACTTGAAGACAAGCCAGTTAGTGTCGTGGGCCGCATTAAATCAATCCGTAAATTCGGTAAACTAGCTTTTGTCGTAATCCGTGACTTTAGCGGTGAGGTTCAACTGTTTATTCGTGCCGATGACTCCAAGGCTACGCCCGATCGTAATAATAGTGAGCTAAGCGTACCTGAAGAATTAAACCTTCTTGATAGTGGTGATTTTGTCCAGGCAACAGGCAATGTCATCAAAACTCAAACTGGTGAAATTTCTGTTGAAGTTAAGCAGCTAAGGCTACTTTCGAAGTCGCTTCGACCGATGCCTAATGATCAAGAAGGTTTCACTGACAAAGAACAGCGTCTGCGTCGTCGATATGTCGATATGAATGTTAATCTTGATGTGCGCGAACGCTTTGTTAGGCGGTCAAAATTCTGGCAGGCGACACGTGATTTTTTGAACGAAAAAGGCTTTCTAGAGATTAACACACCCGTACTCGAGCATACGACCGGTGGCGCCGATGCTTCGCCGTTTGTCACCCATATGGATGCCCTTGATCAAGACTTTTATCTACGAATTTCACACGAATTACCCTTAAAAAGACTAATTGGTGCCGGTTTTGAAAAAGTATATGACATTGGTCCACGATTCAGGAACGAGAATTATAGCGACGAACATCTACCAGAACACGTCGCCATGGAGTGGTACTGGGCATACGCCGACTGGCAAGACGGTATGAAACTTATGGAAGAGATGTTCAAAGACGTTCTGCAAAAAACTTTTGGAACGCTACAGTTTAAGATTGACGGTAAAGATGTTGACATGGCCAAGTCTTGGGAGCAGTGGGACTACGCCGGTGTTATTCGCGATCACTACGGCCTAGAAGTTTTTGACTGTACTATCGACCAGGTCAAGGAGCAACTCAAGAAACACGGCCTAGAAGTTGAAAAAACTGAAAATATCGCTCGTGGCGTTGATAAATTATGGAAAAAAGTTAGGGCTGAAGTTGTAGGTCCGGTCTGGTTAATTAATACTCCGGCCTTTATTTCACCACTCAGCAAAGCTAGCGACCACGATAATCGATTTGTTCAAAGGGCGCAGGCTGTGATCGCCGGGTCAGAATTGTGCAACTTATTTTCTGAACTTAATGATCCAGTCGACCAATTAAATCGCTTTAAAGAACAACAAGCCATGCGAGAAGCAGGTGATGATGAAGCGATGATGCTCGATATCGACTACGTCGAAATGTTGGAATACGGCATGCCGCCAGCCTGTGGCCTAGGTTACTCTGAGCGAGTATTTTGGGTGTTTGAAGGAGTTTCGGCCCGCGAAGGCGTCCCATTCCCACAGCTAAGGGAAGAAATTGACTCCGTGACCAAGTCTATTTACCCCGATATAAATTAGCGAAATTATTAGCCAAAAGCAGTTAACGCAAGGTATAATTAAAGTATATGATTGAGGTTAACAAGCTTACAAAGGTCTACGGCAAAAAACAAAACAAGTTCGTTGCACTTAAAAATATTAGCTTTAATATACCAAACGGTTCAACGGTTGCCATAATCGGTAAGAGCGGCTCAGGGAAGTCTACTCTAATGCATATTATGAGCGGACTTGACCGTCCAGACGAAGGCACTGTGACAATCGGCGGCCACACTCTCCATAAGCTTAAGAAAAAGGCGATGGATGAATTCCGCGCCAAGCAAATGGGTTTTATATTTCAAGCATTTTTTGTAGAAGCTAATCAAACCGTCTATCAAAATGTATCTTTGCCCCTAGAGATTAGCGGAGTAAGTTTTAAGAAACGTGACACATTGATTAAGGAAGCCTTGGAACGAGTTGAATTAACAGATAAGATTAACAGCAAGGCAGGTGATCTGTCTGGAGGTCAGAAGCAAAGACTGGCAATAGCTAGGGCGATTGTAACGAAGCCGAATCTTATATTTGCTGACGAACCAACAGGAAACTTAGACAGCGCGACCGGTGATAAAATAATCAAACTATTATTTGAATTAAATAAATCATTGGGCAGTACGCTTATTGTCGTTACGCACGACCACGAACTAGCGGCCAAGTGTAATATCATTATCACCTTAAAAGACGGAGCTATAGTATCGGTAGAAAATAGCGAAACTCCAAAACAAAAAGCTATAAGTAGCGTTAAACGAGTTCGAAAAGTAAAGGCAGTCATATGAAACCACGAGATATTATTAAGAGAAGCGGGCGTAATCTTAGGCAGGCAAAAGCTCGGACTATTTTGACTGCATCAGCTATTGCTGTTGGTACTTTTGCGTTAACGCTGACCTTAGCTGCCAGTAATGGTGCTCAGCATTTTGTTGATAATATTATTAAAAACAATTTTGATCCAAGCGAATTAATCGTAGCCAATGACAAAACTGTCTTTGGTCGAGCCGATTCAGCAACTCCACGCGAATATGACTCAAGTTTTGGTCAAGGGCTTAGCAGTGCCAATGCAGCCATACAGTTCAAACAACTTAGTGATTCAGACATAGTAAAAATAAGCGCCGAGCCTTACACCGAGAATCTTCGCAAGGGCATAACGATTAATCTTACATACCTTACCAGGGCTGGTCAAAAGAAGTATGTCGGAGTTGCCAGCACTTTTAATCCTGCTCAGCATCCTGATTTATCATCTGGAAGCATACCATCGAGCTTAGGTAATAGTGATATTTTATTACCTGAGGCCTACGTCGAAGCCTTAGGATTTAAGGACGCAAAAGATGCGATCGGCAAATCAATAACTTTGACTGTGCGTAAGTCATTTGACGCTACAGATATTCAGGCGGCTCTTGCTCAAGGTTTGAGTGCTGAATCTATAAAGTCGCTAGGACAAACATCAGTTACTGAAGTGCCATTTACGGTAGCTGCCGTTATCAAAAAGCCAACAACTGCTCAGCCAGGTACGGAGCTTTACATGTTTATTAGTGCCGATGCCGCCTCTAGATTAAATGATATCGCCACCAAGGGGACTGCTAATTATCACAAATATAATTTCGTTTATGTAAAGGTTAAGAATGGTAATAATAACTCTGACCTAATTGCAGCTCAAGACAAACTAAAAGCTATGGGATATACGGCTCAAAGTACAGCCGACACACAGAAATTTTTGACTGATATCATCAAGGTATTGCAAGGTATCGTAGCGGCTTTTGGAGCTATAGCTGTTATAGCATCAGTGTTCGGAATTGTTAATACGATGTACATAAGTGTTATACAGCGAACTCGCGAAATCGGACTAATGAAAGCTCTTGGAATGCGAGCAAAAGATGTTGGCCGATTATTCAGATTCGAAGCCGCATGGATTGGATTCTTGGGTGGAATAATGGGCTCAGTTATAGCTTTTGGTGTTGGCACAGCACTAAACCCTTGGATCACTACAAAACTTAGCCTTGGAGCCGGAAATAGCCTGTTGATATTCCAGGTTAAACAGATAGCGGTATTGATTGTAATACTAATGATTGTTGCGGTATTAGCCGGATTCTTCCCAGCTCGTAAGGCATCCAAGCTAGACCCAATTCAAGCCCTTCGTACGGAATAATTTAGTTTTTACTGTTAGTCTGAATTATTTGCTATAGTAAGTCTTATGGAACAAGCAATTTTTGCAGCAGGATGTTTTTGGGGAATACAGTTCTATTTCGACCAAGTGCCAGGAGTTATTAAGACGACCGTAGGTTATACAGGCGGCCACACAGAAAATCCCAGTTACGAAGATGTTTGTAGTCACACTACTGGGCATGCCGAGGCTACTCTTATAGAATTTGACCCTAAAGATGTTACATATGAAGAGTTATTAATTCATCTATTTCGTATTCACGATCCTACTCAGTTAAATCGTCAGGGTCCAGATATTGGAGATAGTTATCGGTCTGCAATATTTTACACAAACGACAATCAGCGCCAAATAGCCGAAGATTATATAAGCCAAATAAGTATGAGTATTGAAAATAAAGAGCCTATAGTCACAGAAGTAACTAAGTTAGCAAAATTTTACGAAGCTGAAGATTATCACCAGAAATATACAGAACGCACAGGGCGGGGTATGTGTCACGTTGCTTACGAACCTATAAAGCAGTAGGCGCATTACACGGCCACGTCTATCTATTTCCTTGCACAATAGGAGCGCCGTATTTATGGAAATGGGCTACCGATTTATGTGGCGCTTCCAAGATGATTAACTGCTACAATATTGTCTATGGCATATAATTATTTTCGTGAACGCAGCAAGCCTTATGTACCCGGTCAAAAAGAGGTATTTAAGCTTTCTCGCAGCAAGATAGAGTTATTTACGCAGTGTCCAAGGTGTTTTTGGCTAGATGCACGACTAAAAATCACAAGACCAAATACACCGCCATTTAACATCAACAAAACTATCGACGAATTATACAAAAAAGAGTTTGATCGCTACCGCGCACTTGGTCAACCTCATCCTATGATGACTGATAATCAAATCAAAGCCGTGCCGATGCAACACAAAGATCTCGATAAATGGCGCTATAACTTTACTGGCGTGACGACGCTACATAAACCGACCAATCTGCATATATTTGGAGCAATTGACGATGTTTGGGTAGACGAGGATGGGCAGGCGATAGTAGTTGACTATAAGGCTACCTCCAAGGCAAAAGAGATTACAATAGATTCCGATTGGCAGATGAGTTACAAGCGTCAGATGGAAGTTTATCAATGGTTATTGCGCCAAAACGATTTGCTGGTTAGTGATGTGGGATATTTTGTATACACAAATGCCCGTATAGATCTTGACGGCTTTAACGACAAGCTAGAATTTATAACTAAAGTTATTCCATATACTGGCGACGATAGTTGGGTGGACGCTACTATTATTAAGATGAAAGAATGCATGGACGGTGAGATGCCGGCAGTTGGCGCTGCAGCTATGGGAGGTCCTTGTGATTACTGTTCGTACGCAGAATCACGAACTCGACTAACTCTTAATCATCCTGAAACTTACAAGGCTCTTCACGCTCGGGCTAGCAAAAATTCTAAGAAATAACGCAATTTTAACAATGATTCGATCGCAGATTAGTTGTATACTAATAGGATGATTGATATACAGTTTATTCGTGATAATGCAGAATTGGTCGCCGAAAAATCAAAACAAAAAGGTTATTCAGTCGACATCGCCCAGCTTATTACTAAAGATAACCAGCGCCGAGAGTTGCTTTCTCAAGTTGAAGCTTTGCGACAACAACGTAACGTTCTGAGTAACGCTAATAAAGGCGAAAAGCCAACAGCTGCGCAAATAAATAGCGGCAAGGCAATCAAAGAAAAGTTGTCTTTATTAGAGATAGAACTAGAGACGATTGATGCCGATTATTATAAACTGTTAAGGCAAGTGCCTAACATTCCAACAGCCAGCGTACCAGTCGGCAGTAGCGAGGACGAAAATGTCGTTATTGGCACAATTGGTGCGCCTACTAAATTCGATTTTGAACCGAAAAGTCATGCCGAAATCGGTGAAACAAAAGGTTGGATTGACAGAGACAGAGCGGCAAAGATAGCCGGTTCGCGTTTTGTTTATTTAAAAGGTTCAATTGTGCAGTTGCAGTTTGCAATCATTCAATGGGTAATGTCAGTACTGACCGACGAAGAAATTTTAAAAACTATTATCGAAGCCAATAATTTGAAAGTTTCAGCTAAAGCTTTTGAGCCGGTTCTACCACCAGCCATTGTTAAGACCGACGCCTATAAAGCTACCGGTAGACTCAATGAAGATGAAGTTACTTATAAGTTGGCCGGCGATGACGAGCAATGGTTGAATGCTAGCGCTGAACATTCGCTCTGCAATATGTATATGGATGAAATTTTGCCAGCCGACACATTACCGCGCCGTTATATTGGCTACGCCACGAGTTTTCGGCGTGAGGCTGGGACTTACGGCAAAGATATGGAAGGTATAATTCGTTTACATCAATTTGATAAGCTCGAAATGGAAGTATTTAGCTCGCCAGAAACTGGTGAAGAAGAGCACAAGTTCTTGATTGCCATTCAAGCCTATCTTGTCGGTAAGCTTGGGCTGCCGTACCGACTTTTGCAAAAGTGTACATTTGACATTGGTTTTCCTAATGCTAGCGGTTGGGATGTCGAAGTTTGGGTGCCGTCTCAAAACAAATACCGCGAGACTCATTCGGCCGATTTCATGACCGATTATCAAGCCAGGGCCTTAAAAACTAGAGTTAAAAATGACGATGGCAACATAGTTTTCGCTCACACTAACGACGCTACAGCTTTTGCGCTCGGTCGCATCATAGCTTTTATTATCGAAAACTATCAAACTAGTGATGGTAATGTAAGGATTCCGGAAGTATTAAAAACATATATGGGAGGCCGAGAAATACTATGATGCAGAAACTAGAAATCAAAGCCATCCATACCGAAATAGATGATGATTTACGCAAGTATGTCACCAAAAAAATTGGTCGCCTCGATCAATACATGTCAAAACATAGTAGGTTGACAGCTCATGCCGTCGTACGACTAAAAGAAGTAAACGCCAAGGATAAGAAGCAGTCTAGCTGCGAAGTGGTATTAAACTTACCGCATGACGTAATCTCAACCAAAGAGACTACAGTTAATATGTACGCAGCCGTCGATATCGTTGAGGCTAAGCTCAAGAATCAGCTCAAGAAATACAAAGAAAAACACGATAGTTCTAAGTTGCGTCGCCGAGTTATTGCTCGACTGCGGCGAAGTAGTAATATGTAGTTCTTGTTATTCTCAGCTTGACTCGGAATCTATTTATAACATGACTCTTGGCTCTAGACTCAACTCTACCAACTAGTGTTAAAATTACCTGACATAGTTGGCT
Source organism: Candidatus Saccharimonadota bacterium (assembly GCA_037137935.1). Taxonomy (GTDB): domain Bacteria; phylum Patescibacteriota; class Saccharimonadia; order Saccharimonadales; family AQU-01; genus CALRGT01. The sequence continues at coordinate 24,055 of JBAXJI010000005.1, forward strand.
AAAAATAAGGTACAATATAGGTTGAAATTATCGAACTGCTAAGAGAGGTTACTATTTTCTATGAAAAAAGTATTTAAACGTATTCTGGGAGACCCCCAGGCCAAGACAGTTAAGCGACTAAAAAAGCGAGTTATCGAAGTAAACGCTTTAGCTGATAAGTACAAAAAAATGTCTGACACCAAGCTTAAGGCCCAGACTAACTTATTAAAGAAAAGACTAGAGACTGAAACTTTAGACAAAATACTACCAGATGCCTTCGCAGTTACGCGTGAAGCCGCCACTCGTTCGCTCGGCCAGAGACACTTTGATGTTCAGTTGATTGGTGGAATGGTTTTGCACGAAGGTAACGTGGCCGAAATGAAGACCGGTGAGGGTAAGACACTAGTTGCTACTTTGCCAGTATATTTGAACGCCTTAACAGGCAAGGGTGTGCACGTTGTTTCGGTAAACGACTATTTAGTGCAGCGAGATGCTGGTTGGATGGGTCAGGTTTATGATTTCCTAGGTCTTTCTACTGCCGTTATTATTGCCGATGAATCTTTTATGTATGATCCAAGTTACACAAATAATGATCATGACGACGAACGTTTTAGACACTTGCGAGCCTGTACTCGCCAAGAAGCTTACGCTGCCGATATAACTTATGGCACTAACAACGAATTTGGTTTTGACTATTTGCGCGACAACATGGTTAGAGAAGTTGATCAGCTCAGACAAAGAGATTTGCATTATGCGATTGTTGACGAAGTAGATTCGATTTTAATCGACGAGGCTCGAACGCCACTGATTATTTCTGCTCCAGCTGCAACTAGTGGAAGCGCATATTTGCAGTTCGCTAAAGTTGCACGACAGCTTAAACTAGATACTGATTATGAAGTCGATGAAAAGCAGCGTTCAGTTGTTTTAACCGATGAAGGCGTTGAGCATGTTCAGAAGATTTTAGGCATAGATAGTTTGTATGGAACAGAAAACATACGAAGTATTTATCACCTCGAACAAGCTTTAAAAGCTCAGGCTATATTTAAGCGCGACAAAGATTATGTAGTTACTAGCGATGGTGAAGTTGTGATTGTTGACGAGTACACGGGTCGTCTACTTAAGGGTCGTCGTTATAGCGAAGGACTGCACCAAGGTATCGAAGCCAAAGAAGGTGTCGAAGTGCAAGAAGAGTCAATGACTCTTGCGACCATTACATTCCAGAATTATTTCCGTTTATTCGACAAATTAGCTGGAATGACAGGTACGGCTATGACAGAGAGCGAAGAATTCCACGAGATCTATAAGTTGGATGTAGTAGAGATTCCGCCAAACCGAACAATTACACGTATCGATAAGGCAGACCGCATATATAAAAGCGAGGCAGCAAAGTTCCGTTCCATCGTCAAAGAAGTAAAAATCTTGAATGCAAAAGGTCAGCCTGTTTTGCTAGGTACGGCTTCTATCGAAAAGAACGAACAACTAGGGCGAATGTTAACAAAGGCTAAAGTGCCTCACCAAGTATTGAATGCTAAGAATAATGAGCGTGAAGCAAAGATCGTAGCTGGTGCAGGCCAAGTTGGTGCAGTTACTTTGGCTACTAACATTGCCGGTCGCGGAACCGATATCGTGCTTAGTGAGGAAGTTAAGAAGCTTGGTGGTTTGTTTGTACTGGGAAGTGAGCGCCACGAATCTCGTCGTATTGATAATCAATTACGTGGTCGCAGTGGACGACAAGGCGATCCAGGCGTTACGCAGTTCTTCGTTAGTACGGAAGACGATTTGATGCGCATATTTGGTGGTGAGCGCATAGCTTCTGTTATGGAAAGGCTAAAAGTTGATGACGAAACTCCTATCGAAAATCGTATTATTTCCAAGAGTCTTGAAGCGGCGCAGAAGAAAGTTGAAGGATTTAACTTTGATCAACGCAAAAATATCGTTCAATATGATGACGTCATGAACAGACATCGCAAAGCAACATATATCATGCGCCGTGAAATACTTAATCAGCCAGACATTAGTAAGCGAATCAAAATGTATATCACTGAAGAAGCACGCGTACTAGCAGCATCACCAATGATTACTAGCGACGATTTTCAAGACTTAGTCCGTAGCGTCTTCCCATTTGAGGAATCAACCCTAGATGTATTATTCGACTCTACTACGGAAACATTTGGCAAAGTTTTAGTTTCAGAAGCCAAAAAGCTTTATGATTCTCGCACAAAATCATTTGGTGATGAGGTCATGCATAAGGTCGAACGTGATGTTTATATGCAGATACTTGATAATCTATGGATGCAGCACCTTGAAAGCATGTCTCACCTTAAAGAGGGTATTCACTGGATTTCAGTAGGCCAGCGGGATCCTTTGGTTGAATATAGAAGACAGGGTCAGATAATGTTCGAGTCTATGCAAGAAACTCTTCGTCAAGAAGTTACTCAAGCATTGTTTAGTGCAGAACCAATATCTGAAAGCGAATTAAATCGTTCAGTCGAAACAGAACTTACTAGAGCTGCTCGTGGATCTATAAATAACGCAGATCGAATAATTGAAGCTGAAGAATTCCACGAAGACGATTTCGTCACCAAAGCAGAAGTAAAGGCTACTCATAAAAAAGTCACATCAAAAGATCGTAAAAAAGCGCACAAGTCTGAACGTAAGCGTCGCAGCAAAGGAAAGAAGCGTAAATAAGAATTTGTTAGCCGAGAGTAAGGCCAACATCTCGCTTGCATAGATTAGCTTACATCCAATATGAAACATACAGTATACGAAGTTAAACTAAAGAACGGCTCTAAAGGGCTAATAATTAACGTCCCAGAATCAAGCGTCGTAACTTTTGATATTAATTTTCGTGCTGGAGATTATCTTACTAAAGAAGGTAAATGGGAAGCGGCTCACATCATGGAGCATGTACTGCTTGGTGCAAATAAGTTAATTCCAAAGGCTAGAACTTTCCAGGCGGAATTCGAAAAAAACGGAGCTTATTCTAACGCCAGCACCAGTAGCTACGATATTATTTATGAAGCGGAGTGTGCTGAATTTGAGTGGAATAGAATACTAGGTTTGCTGATAACTGCCGTAACAAAGCCGCTATTTCTTAAAGAAGAATTTGAAGCAGAATTTGGTAATGTTCGCGAAGAATTAACAGCCAGATCCAACAATCATTTTAGGCACCTTAGCCTAGCCCTACGGCAATCATACGGTTTCGCTATGAAGACTGACCAAGACAGGTTGAAGCTTATGGGAAATGTTGAGTTGAAGGATATCCGCGAGCATTATGAGCTGACACATACCACTAGTAACATGCGTTTTGTAATAGCAGGTCACTTGCCGATAGAACGCCGTAAGCTGATAAAAAAAGCTTTTGATTCTATCGAATTACCATTAGGCGATGGAAGATTCGAGCTTCCAGACGAGAGACCGATATCACTAGAAAAGCCTCTGTATATTAATAACAAAACTATCGAAAATATATATGTTTATGTAGATACATTTATGAGCCGTCGGATTCGTGATCCAGAAGTTGACGCATTAAGTCTAATAAATACAATGTTAACAGAAACGCTTTATTCTAGAATATTTGGTGCAGCACGAGAGAAAGGTCTGATTTACGGAATGAGCTCTGGTATGGAGCAAACAAAAGATATTAGTGGTTGGTGGATAGGTGCGCAAATTATGCCTAAGAATGCACCAGCTTTGTTTGATATTATTGTGCGTGAACTTACGGCGGTATTTAAGGGCAAAATAAAGGACGAAGATATCACGGCTGCCAAGCAGTACGCTATTGGAAGATATCAGCGAAGCGGACAGACAGTAGGCGGAACAGCCGCTGGTTACTCCAACCGTTATTTTTTTGATGACGTAATCGACGATTATTATAAAATCCCAGAACGCATAAAGGCAGTATCTAGAAACCGAATCATCAAGATAACTAAAGAAATATTTGCAGAAAATATTTGGGGTATGGGCATTCTTGGTAACGTCGACCAAGAATTCATCGATACATTAGAAGAAAAGCTAAAACCACTCTGGAAGTGAGCCAGTAAGCTACAAATTTATCATTTGTCATTGACCATTTAACATTAATTTGGGCATTTGACATTGGTCATTGAGGTTCGGTCTCCACAATGACTAAATGGCTAAATGGTAAATTAATGCATCAATGACCAATGCTAAATGATAAATGCACACAGTCCTATCCTTGTACTATATAATGACTATTATGGAAGAAATCCAAAAATCTTTAAACGAACTGTCTAATTCCGTGAATTCTGCAGCGGACCGTTTGCATTTGAGCGATTTAGAGCAGGAACTTAGTATTTTAAATGACTCTGCTGCTGCTAATGATTTTTGGTCCGATAACTTAAAGGCTCAGAAAGTCGTTAAAAGACAATCACAGATAAGCAGCAGAATAGATCCTTGGCAGAAACTTATGAACGAAATTGCTGACGCCAAAGAGCTACTAGCACTTAATGACAATACTATGAATAGCGAGATAGAGTCACAGCTAACTGCCATGCATGATTCATTTGAGTCTCTAAAAGATGAATTAAAGCTAGCTGGTCCATACGACAGTCATGATGTAGTGCTTAGTATATTTGCAGGCGCAGGCGGCACAGACGCGCAAGATTGGGCCCAGATGCTAACTAGAATGTATGTAAGGTATTGTGAAAAGGTTGGTTTTGATGTTAAGACAATTGACGAGTCTATGGGAGACGAAGCCGGTATAAAAAGTGTACTCTTGGAAATTTCTGGAAACTTTGCATACGGCAAACTAAAAGGCGAGCACGGGGTGCATAGATTGGTTAGACTTAGTCCCTTTAATGCAGATAGCCTACGCCAAACATCCTTCGCAAAAGTAGAGGTCACTCCAAAAGTTGATAGGCCTGATGAAGTGTTAATAGATGAGAAAGAGCTAAAAATCGATGTGTATAGAAGCGGAGGCAAAGGTGGTCAATCGGTCAACACGACAGACTCAGCTGTACGAATAACCCATCTACCTACAAACATTGTTGTAGCTATCCAAAACGAGCGCTCGCAGCTACAGAACCGTGAAACTGCCATGACTATTTTGCGCTCAAAACTTGCTCAACTAATGCTAGAGCAACACAAAGATCATCTGAGTGAACTTAAAGGGCCGAACGAACAGGCAAGCTGGGGTAATCAGATTCGTTCGTATGTTCTACATCCCTACAAGATGGTCAAAGACCTGCGCACTCTTTATGAAACTAGCGATACAGAAGCAGTATTGGATGGAGGAATTGATTCTTTTATCGAGGCCTACCTAGAATATTCCCTAGGCAAATAAACATAAGCAAATAGTCGGCGAGACAGCATTATTTTGGTATAATAGTATTAATGATTCTATTAGACAGGGTAACAAAAACTTATAGCAGAGATACTGGCGCAGCATTAGACCGCATTAGTTTGCACGTTGAGCCAAAAGAGTTCGTTATTATTATTGGTTCAAGTGGCGCTGGTAAATCAACTTTACTGAAGCTATTGACCAGAGAAGAGAAGCCAACAAGCGGCAAAATTATAGTCGGTGGAATAGATTACAGTAAGCTAAAAGATAAAGATATCCCACTGTTAAGACGAAAAATCGGTACAGTGTTCCAGGATTTTAAGTTGCTGCCAGGTAAGAATGTTTATGAAAATGTCGCGTTTGCCCTTGAAATTGTTGGTATGAGCAATAAAGAAATAGATCACACGGTACCTAGAGTGCTAGAAATTGTCGGACTAAAGGGCAAGGAAAAGCGTATGCCTATGGAACTTTCTGGTGGTGAACGACAACGTGTGGCAATTGCGCGCGCCGTAGTAAGACAGCCGAAGATATTGATAGCTGACGAACCGACAGGCAATTTAGATCCAAAGCACGCCTGGGATGTCATAAAAGTGCTAGAGAAAATTAATCGCTTCGGGACTACTGTAATACTTACTACGCACAACCAAGAGATAGTAAATAAATTGAAGAGACGAGTCATAACGATTGAAGCAGGGAAGATTGTTAGCGACCGTGCAAATGCGGAGTATCACTCGTGAATAATTCAGAAAAATTTAAGCGCTGGTCAATTACCGAATGGCGAATAATCAAGACTGGCTGCACAAATTTCGTGCGTAATGCTTGGCTCAGCATCGCTGCTATGGCTGTCATGCTGATTACTTTAACAATTGTTCTGTTTTCTGTAATAGCCAACGCAACTTTTACTAATACTATTAAGCAAATAACCGATAAAATTGATATATCTATTTATTTAAAAGATTCAGTCACTCCAGAAAATCGTGAAAAGTTAGTTAAGCAAATGACGGCATTGCCTAATGTGAAAGAAGTCACATTCTTAAGCAAAGATGACGCATTGGTTATTTATAAAAAACAGAACGCCAATAACAAGGATTTATTATTAGCGATATCGCAAACCGACAACCCGCTACCTGCAAGTCTGCAGATAAAACCAAGGAACGTTAATAAGATTGCAGAGATTAAGACCTTTTTGGACAAAAAAGAGATTAAAGATTTGCAGTCCGACGAAACATCCTACTCCGGTGATCGCAAAGAGGCCGTCGATAAGATAACTCATGCCACTGATTTTATTCGTAGAGCGGGTATCATAGGCGTTTTAGTATTTGCGGTAATTTCGATGCTCATAATATTTAATACAATCCAAATGGCTATCTTTAACAGAAGGGATGAAATAACTATTATGCGTCTTCTAGGTGCTAATACTTCATTTATCCGAGGTCCTTTTGTTGTTGAGTCAGTTCTGTATGGAGTGATATCGGCGATGGTTTCAATACTTCTGTTGAACGGATTATTTGCGGTTTCTTCATCCACATTAGAAGCGACAAGTCTAGGATTATTGGATATAAATTATGCCAGTAGATATTTCTCCAGTCATTTTTGGATATTTATGGCTCTTCAGTTGGGCGTAGGAGTATTTATCGGAGCTGCATCGTCCATCATTGCTACACATAGGTATCTCAAGTTTAAAACAACCAAATAGTCTGATCATAAACTAATTAAAGATGTATAATGAACCTACTGTTATGTCTGTTAATCAAAGGTAGTGAACGTGTCTAAAAATACAACTAACAAACGATTTCCGAGTTGGTTCACAAGGTTGCATAATAGCTTTCCAAGTGCTACATTTATAGTGGTTATGTTAAAACAAAAAAAGCTAAATAGATTGCTAAAATTCATAAAGAGCACCCCGACTCTTATTATTACTATTGTTGTAGCGAGTGGGTCGATTATTGTGCCTAGAGTATCAGCAGATCAATTTGATGCACAAATAACAGCCCTTCAACAAGCCAATGCAGTAAAACAAGAAGCCAAATCTCAGCTCGGATCAGAGGCTGCCTCGCTTAGCGACGCCATGTATAAACTTCAAGTACAGATTAACGCACTACAAAGTCAAATTGATGCTAATAGGGCTAAAATGGATGATCTGCAAAACCAAATTATCGCTGCAGAAACAGAATTAGCAAAACAAAAGGTTATCTTAGGTGAAAGCATTAAGGCTATGTATCTAGAGGGGCAGATCTCTACGTTAGAAATGCTAGCTTCAAGTAAAGATTTGAGCGAATTTGTCGACAAGCAACAATATAGAACTGCCGTTCAAGCAAAGATTAAAACATCAGTCGATAAGATTACTGAGTTAAAGATACAGTTAAAAGAACAAAAATTGAAGGTTGAACAAACTCTTAATGATCTGCAGATCCTACAGGCCCGAGTTGATACACAACGAGCAGAGCAGGCTAGACTTTTGTCGCTTAATCAGTCCGAACAAAACGCTTTAAACCTACAGATACGACAGAATAGCCAAGCCGTTGCTGCCTTAAGGGCAGAGCAGGCTGCTGCAAACGCTAGATTGTTCAATGGAGCTAATATTGTGCTTGGTACGGCCTGCGACACTGCGCACGGCGATACCTATCCAAGTCCGTGGTGTTCTTCCTATCAAGACAGTATGTTCGATAGTTGGGGCATGTATAACAGAGAGTGTGTTAGCTATACAGCATGGAGAGTTTCAGAAAGTGGTCGTTATATGCCTCCATGGGGGTGGCAGGGTCTAGGTAATGCTAATCAATGGGACGACGATGCTAGGGCGCAAGGTATACCTGTTGACGGCAATCCAAGGGCAGGCGATGTGGCGATAAAAAACAGTATGCCTTATGGTCACGCAATGTATGTTGAGAGCGTTAACAGCAATGGCAGTATTAATATTAGTCAGTACAACTATAGTTACGACGGTAGATTCTCTTTGGCATATAATGTGTCCGCTAGCGGCCTAGTCTTCATACATTTCCCGTAATTCGTTAAACATAAAAACTTTAGATTAAATTTACTGGTACACGGCTCCGTTTATGTGGCATAATGCTTAGGTTAATATTATTGAAATATAAATGTGTTGGAGGGAATTAATCATCGCTTTACTTAAAATACCTGCTAGTCATTCGGATGAAAAAGAAAAGCGTTTTAGCGGCGGACGAGTGACCAAAATGATAGTCGTTGTAGTGGCTATTTTTTGGCTAGGGTTATCAGTCGGACAGGGCAATATAACTGTCGGTCGTGATGCGATATTTAAGAAGCCTGTAAGCAAAGAATCTCCAAATAATCTAGACTACACTGAAGTCGAGCAGATTTATGATAGTTTACGAGAAAACTACGATGGTAAGCTAGACACTGCTAAATTAATGGATGGGCTCAAAGAAGGCTTGGCTAAATCAGCCGGCGACCCATATACACAGTACTTCAATCCTAAAGAAGCCAAAGAATTTAACGAGCAGCTCACAGGCTCATTCACAGGTATCGGTGCTGAACTTAGCAAAGATACGACCACAAATGCAATAATAGTCGTATCACCAATTTCTGGGTTTCCAGCCGACAAAGCAGGGTTACGTCCAAAAGATGTTATTGCTGAAATCGACGGCAAATCAGCATACGATTTATCAATATCTGACGCAGTCAGTAAGATTAGGGGCGAAAAAGGTACCACTGTAAAGCTGAGAATTATTCGTGACGGCAAACAAGATCTAACTATAGACATTGTGCGCGACGAGATAACTATTCCAAGTGTAACTTCCAAAACTCTCGACGGTAACATCGGGTATATTAAAATCGCACGTTTTTCTGAAGACACCGCTGAACTTACTAGAAAAGCAGCCGACAAATTCAAGTCAGATAATGTTAAGGGAATAGTCCTTGATGTCAGAGGTGATCCAGGTGGACTTCTGGATGCTGCAGTTTCTGTTTCTAGCCTGTGGCTGGACAACAAGACCGTTCTAACCGAAAGACGCGACGGAATAGTCATAAAGACTTATAGCTCAAGAGGAGAGCCTACGCTTAAGAACATACCTACAATTGTCTTGATAGATGCCGGAAGTGCCTCTGCGAGTGAAATTACAGCAGGAGCCTTGCGAGACAATAATGTTGCTAAGTTGATTGGAGTTAAGAGCTTTGGTAAGGGTAGTGTTCAGCAGATTGTTCGCTACAATAATGACAGTTTCTTGAAGGTGACTATAGCCAGGTGGTATACTCCGGCAGGCAAAAATATCGACAAGGAAGGCATTAGTCCTGACACTGAAATTAAACGATCTGACGAAGACTATAAGTCCGGCAATGATCCTCAGCTCGACTTCGCCTTAACTCAGCTCAAGAAATAAGTTTTTTGGTCCACTAATGTGATCAGCTTCTGCCACTTTTGGTTCGGACAATAGCTTACCGTTACTTTTGTTTCGGCAAAAGTAACACAAAACCGAGGGGCGATGTCTACTTCTTGATACAGTCTCCAGTCAAGCCTGACAACAAGAGCGGACGACTCCTTACAGTCGGCCAGCAAAGTAATCCATTGAGTTTGCTGGCAAGTCCACTCCAATAGTTGTCAGTTTGACGAGACATGTATCAGGAAGTAGTCAGGCCCCAAATAAGACCAAGGGCGCCCGCTGGAGGCGGGCAATATTTAAAATTATGATTGTCTTTAGCAATCATTCCATGGTCTTTGGTGGGGCTTGGCGACTACCCGAAATAGATTCCGACAAGAGCACAACAACACTACCTGCCGAGGACTGTCTGAAGATGCGAATGCATCAAGTTCCGCAGGCTGTGTTGTGCTCCTTGTTCGGAAGCTATATCGAGTTGGTGCCACCGCCCCTCGGTTTTGCGCTACTTTTGCCGAAACAAAAGTGGCATAAAAGTAGTCCACAATGAAGTATTGAAATCTTATGCAAAAGAGAAGCAAATATTTAAGTTCTATCCAGCCAGCCAGATTGCAGGGTTGCAAATTCTACACTTGCCATAAGCATAGAATGTAAGGTAGTATCTATTAAGTAAAGTTCGAAAAGAGGGGTAGAGTAACAGGTGTCCAGACCTACTAAGTATATTTTTGTTACTGGTGGTGTGCTTTCCGGATTAGGAAAGGGCATAACAGCCGCCTCAATCGGCAATCTCTTAAAGGCCCGTGGCCTCAATGTAAATATCCAGAAGTGCGACCCTTACTTGAATGTTGATGCCGGACTATTAAACCCTCGTGAACACGGCGAATGTTTCGTAACTAAAGATGGCGCAGAAACCGACCTCGACCTTGGTCACTATGAAAGATTTTTGGATCAAGAGTTAACTTCGTCAAGTAGCTTAATGAGCGGACGAGTCCTTCTACAGGTTATTCAAGACGAACGCGCTGGTAAATATGACGGTGAAGATGTCCAGATTATTCCGCATTTAACAGGTGCAATCCAAAAATACATCATGGAAGCAGGCAAAGGCTTTGATGTTCATATTATTGAAATTGGCGGCACAGTAGGCGACTATGAATCACTTAGTTTCATTGAGGCTATCCGCGAAATGGGAATTAATGTTGGACGTGATAATTGTCTCTATGTTCATGTTGTCTACCTGCCGTTCTTAGGTGCAAGCCAAGAAACAAAAACCAAGCCAGCTCAAAACTCTGTACGAGAATTACGGGGCTTGGGAATTGCCCCAGATATTTTAGTTGGTAGAAGTGAGAAAAAGGCTAACAACGGTGTTAAAACAAAGCTAAGCCTGTTTTGTGGTGTTGCTGAAGACGCTATAGCCTTATTACCAAATGCTTCGTCCATTTACGAAGTGCCGTTAACTCTAGAAGACACCGGTATTGCTGATGTTATTTGCGACAAGCTAGACCTAAAGGCCAAAAAGCCAGACCTTAAAACCTGGAGAGCAGTAGTCAAAAGAGCGACCAGCAATCACAAAAATAAAGTTACAGTCGGAGTTGTCGCTAAATATATGGACAACACCGACACCTATATGTCAGTCTTTGAGGCGTTGCGTTCGGCAGCATTATGGAACGATGTCGATCTTAAGATACGCTGGATTGATTCTGAAAAACTCAAGAACGATAAGGATATTAAAAAGGCTTTTACCAGTATTGACGGTATAGTTGTGCCAGGTGGTTTCGGTAGTCGAGGCTTAGAAGGCAAGATAAAGTCTGCTCAGTTTGCGCTAAACCAAAAACTTCCATATTTAGGCCTGTGTCTTGGATTACAAATGGCTGTTGTGGCTGCAGCAAGAAATGCAGGATTAAAAGACGCGACTTCTGCCGAAATGGACCCTAAAGGCAAAGAGCTGCTTATTAATACAATGTCAGGCCAAGAAGGTAAGGAAAACACCGGTGGCACTATGCGACTAGGTAATTATCCTTGTGTTATCGAGAAGGGAAGTTTGGCAGCTAAACTTTATGGTACTACAAATATCATAGAACGACATCGTCACCGCTACGAATGCAGCAACGACTACATAGACCAGTATGAGTCCTGGGGAATTAGAGCGGTTGGTAATTCGCCTGATGGTCGACTTGTTGAAATGATAGAAGGCACAGATCATCCGTTTTTCTTGGCGAGTCAATTTCATCCAGAATTTTTGTCTAGGCCTAATCGCCAGCATCCAATGTTCGCTGGTTTTATAGTAGCCTGTAAAGACCGTAAAGATTGATAATTAACATAAGCAGAGGTACAATCAAGATATGGACGAACAAACACCTATTACACCATCAGTAGCGCCAACTAATAAGAAAGTTCTATTAGTAGAGGACGACGAAGCTTTAGCCTCAGTCTATGTTACTAGATTAGAAGCCGAAGGGTTTATGATTCAGCGCGTTCCAAATGGTGAAGATGCTTTATCAGCAGCTCTAGAATTTCACCCAGATTTAATATTGCTTGACGTCATGATGCCAAAAATTAATGGCTTTGATGTATTAGACATACTGCGCAATACACCTGAGACTGCAAATGTAAGAATAATTATGCTTACAGCACTTAGTCAAGAAACAGACAAGCTTCGCGCCAAGTCAATGGGCGTAGATGATTATTTGGTTAAATCTCAGGTTGTTATCGCTGATGTTGTAGCTAAAATCAAAGAACATCTCGGTATGACGCCTACAACTCCGACTGCCTAATAAACTAGATCCAAATAAAAAAGCTGCCATTTTTATGACAGCTTTTTTAATTGAAATCTGCAATACTAGATAACTGTGACTTCAGTGCGGCCAGTGCTTGCGCCTGTAAAGCGTTTTACTCTACGAGTATTGAAGGTTACTACACCGTCGCGGTTAGCGAAGATTGTGTAGTCGCGTCCAAGACTAGTGCCAACGCCTGAGCGCTTTGTTAGTCCGACTTGGCGAATTATAACCTGACCAGTTTTAACTTTTTGGCCACCAGATACTTTAACGCCCAGTCTTTGACCTGGACTATCTCGGTTGTTTTTACTGGTTCCGCCGGCTTTTACGTGTGACATCTTCTAATTTATCCTTACTGCGGCCTGTCTCAGGCGACGCATTACTTTGTTGCCAGCTCCGGTCCGCGCTCGCTGTACCTTTAGTACAGCTTACTTGCGGTCCTCGCTGTCGCCTTGTACTGCATTCGCCTGAGTCAGGCCTTAACAGTGGTGGGCAGCAGAGCAACTTGCTTCTTTTATCTCTTTTGTAAAACTACTAGTTCACGGGCGACAACCTGTCCATCTCGGTGATAAATCAGATCTTTTTCTCCTGCGTGAACTAAACTTAAACGATTGTACCCCATATCTGTTAAAGAATCAAGTAGGGGAAGGTGTTTAAAGTCATTTTGTAACTTCCATGCAGGTAGGGCTAAACATAGTCTTGTGCCAGATTTAATCTGTCTTGATATATTCTGTAGTGATCTTTTTAGAATTAAGTTGGTGTCAGATATGGTTTCTTTCAGAATTTGAGGGGTAGGAAGTACATTAAATGGGCGACCAAGATAAGTCTCACCAGCAATGAACTTAAAGTCAAACTGCCATATATGATTAGTAGCATCTCCTTGCTCGAGTTTGTAGTTTTCCTTCGGTATTTTGTAGATATTTGATATCCAGTCCAGGTTTACCTCTGAATAATCAATCATTCTAGGTTCTAGGTCGGTGCCATAGGCTTTGTATCCCATTAGTAGAGATTCTTGCAGAACTACGCCTGTACCGCAGAAGGGGTCTAAGATTGCATCGTCTTTGTATTCTAAAACGTCGCAAGTTATATCGGCGGGTTTGACATTACCACACGCTAGATTAATTATAATCTGGGCTAATTTTGGCGGCAGCATACCAACCTGGGCATCTCTTTTTGGACGGCCTTGGTCTCGCTGCGCGTAGGCTTCGATATCTTGTTCGGCAATATTCTGGGCAATAATTGTTTTTTGACCATCACGAACAAAAACAAGTTCCCATCCTAGCTGACTAGTAAGCTGATTATGCAGAACTTGGGCGCTATTTAGGTAGAGCTCGTTATTAGGTACAACACGAATAGATCGGCCACTATTTTTTATCACCTTTTTAATACCAAGAGCAGTAGCATTTAACTGTTTTACGCCTACATTAAGGCCGTATACGCTAAGTCCAAGTTTCATTTTTCCTTCGGGTAGCGCCTGAGTGTGGGGAACTATAACAGTCTCAAGGAAATTCTGAATTCTAGACCAGTCAGTAGTATCAAGAGTAGTAAGGACTTTACAGAATTTAACCGTGCCTCCAAGTCGACTAAAATCAATCACAGCAGGCTCGATATCTAACAGCGCAGCGTAGTTGCCAATGGGTCGTAGTACGCTAGCACCAAATAGACTTTCTAATTCGGCGATACCTAAAGCCGGTTGTCTTCCTAAAATACATAATGTTTGAATCATTTACTATCATTATACCCTGTAACAGGTCATTTTTAGCCTGTAAATTTCTTAATTACCGTAATAAAGCAAAACTCTATATAATAGTCGTAATGAGTGAATCACATTTCTTGAGGCGTAAATGGAAACTAATTTTCAATACCATAACAATATTTGCAATGATTGGGCTGGCAATAGCTCTGCGTCATCAAATTATCGACACTCTAAAAAACATTGGTAGGGTTAATACTTGGGCGATACTTTTGATGATACCTCTAGAGGCTTGGAACTATGATGCCTATGCTCGACTATATAGATCTTTCCTGAATATTTTAGGCAGCAAAACCACATACAGAGAAATGTACAAAGTTTCGCTAGAGCTAAACTTAATCAATCATTTATTTCCTAGCGGTGGAGTATCTGGATTCTCCTATTTCAGCTTAAGATTAAAAAAACTTGGAATTTCAACCGGTAAAGCAACTCTAGTGCAGACCATGCGATTCGTGTTCTTATTTTTGTCGTTCGAGATACTACTATTCTTCGGAGTCTTCACTTTAGCATTAGGCGGTCATGTAAATAATCTGACGATTTTGGTTGCAGGTTCTGTCAGCACCTTACTTATTGTTGGTACTATTGGATTGGCTTATGTGATCGGTAGCTTGAAACGCATAAATAGGTTCTTTACTTTTATCACAAAGGTCATTAATAGCGGCATACACATTGTTAGGCCAAAGCACCCAGAAACAATAGATGTGGCTAAAGTCAGACATATGTTTACCGATTTACACGAAAATTACATGGTTCTAAAAAGTGATTATCGTAAACTAAAAGCTCCGTTCTTGTTTGCCTTAGCTGCAAATTTTACTGAACTTGCGACACTTTATGTCGTTTATATTGCATTCGGTCATTGGGTTAATCCGGGAGCGATTATCTTAGCTTATGCTGTTGCAAATATAGCTGGGCTTATATCGGTACTTCCAGGTGGAATCGGAATTTATGAAGCCATAATGACTGCAGTGTTGGCGACGGCTGGAGTTTCTCCGGCAGTCAGTTTGCCGGTCACCGTAATGTATAGAGTTATAAATATGTTTATTCAAATCATTCCAGGATATTATTTTTATCACAAGGCGTTTAAGGACAGGCCTATTAGTGGATAACAATGAGCTAGTTTTTAGTGTTAGTGATTTTGTAGCTGTACTTAATCAAACTCTGGAATACGCTTATCCGACAGTTACGATAGTCGGAGAGTTGTCTAATTTTCGAATCAGCAAAAATAAATGGGTATATTTTGACCTTAAAGACGAGTATTCTAGTGTAAAATTTTTTGGAACTATCTATCAGCTATCTGGTCCGCTAGAAGACGGTTTGACTATGCAAGTCAGAGGGGTACCAAGACTACATCCTCTCTATGGCTTTAGTGTTACTGCTCAATCAATGCAACCAGTGGGCGAGGGGTCTATTAAGAAGGCCGCATCATTACTCCAAGATAAATTAACAAAAGAGGGTTTGTTTGACCAAAGTCGTAAGCGAGCGATACCTTATCCGCCTAGATCGGTAGGCTTAATAGCGTCATCGGAATCAGCCGCTTATCACGACTTTATTAAGGTATTAAATGAAAGATGGTGTGGCGTTGATATCTCGCTAGCCGATGTTCAAGTCCAGGGCGAGGCAGCTATTGGGCAGATCGTAGCTGCCATAGAACATTTTAATCAGCAAGCTATACCTCCGGAAGTACTAATTGTCACAAGAGGCGGGGGTAGTGCGGACGATCTGGCCGTATTTAGTACAGAACAAGTTACGAGAGCTGTAGCTGGTAGTCGTATTCCTACAATTGTTGCGATTGGTCACGAAGTAGATATCTCTTTGGCCGAATTAGCTGCTGATATGAGGGCTAGCACACCTTCAAATGCAGCACAGTTACTTACTCCAGATAAAAAGGCTACGCTCAATCAATTGAATATATCGTCAGACACCTTATGGTCAATGGTCCAGAATATCTTTAGTGGCCAAGCTGATGATTTGGCGCGTAAGTCACTTGATTTAGGCAACTCCATAGGCTCAACATTAGATCGGGCCGAGCAACTACTGAGGGCAAATAATAATTTACTAGAAGCCCTTAGCCCCAAATCGGTACTTAAGCGTGGTTTTGCTATTATTCGCAGTACCGGCAAAGTTGTTGATAAGGCAAAAGGCATAGCCATAGGCAAAGAGTTGTCTTTAGAGTTGGCTGACGGGTATATTACTGTCAAGACGGAAGCGATTGAGTTAAAATAATCATATGACTAAAACAACCATAGACTACACTAAACTCAGTAAAGAATTAGACGAGCTTTTGGCAGATCTACAGGCTGGCGGATCGGACATTGACTCATCTATAAAGCAGTACGAGCGCGGAATGCAGATTATTGAAGAGTTAAAAACTTATCTCGCACAAGCAAAAAATAAAGTTACAAAAGTTAAATCAACTTTTTCAAGTTAGTACCTACTTGCGACATTCTCTCGCATAAGTTACCATAAACAGTATGAAGCGATTAAATGACAAAGGCGCAATAAATGGGTTGGTTTTGACTGAGTCATTTACCACGATACTACTTCTAGGAGCTCTCGGATTCGGGCTTTGGGCATTTCTTGGATTGCAGGATTATCGAAATAATACAAATAAGAAGATAGCCGCTGCTGTAGCGGTGGCTAAACAGACAACTGCCAGCGAAAAAGATAATGAATTTGATAAAAAGGAAAAGAGTATTCTGACCAGTTATGTTAGTCCTGATGTTTATGGAAGTATAGAATTAAATTATCCAAAAGTATGGAGCTCAGCAATATCGGAATCAACAGACAATATTGTTACGGTTAATGCCTTTTTTCAACCAAAAGCTATATCAATACCCAGTTTAACTGATTCTTCAGGTAAGAATTCGGTGTCTTTCGCATTGAGGGTGCAGCTGCTTAAAACGAGCTATAGCACTGTTGTTGGAACTTTCACGGCGTCAGCTTCATCTGGAAAAATAAAAGTAACACCTTTTAGGGCAGCGCTAGTTCCTAGTGTTATGGGAGTCAGGGTAGATGGTGAGATATTTCCAGGCAAGCAATCAAGTATGGTTATTTTGCCTCTGCGCGATAAAACAATTCAGGTTTGGACAGAGTCCGCTCAGTATCTGACTGACTTTAATAATAGTATATTGCCTAGTCTGAAATTCATACCTTGATACTAAGTAGGCTAGTTAATACAACATCTGCGTGACTACATGTTTGTTATACTGTTATAAATAGTAAGAGTTAGGGAAAGAAGGGTTCTTACCTAATGGTGCAGCAGGACGAGCAGCATACAGGTGTCGATGGGCGTTTATTACAGGCTGTCGTCGAAAATATGAAACTTCCGCTGCTTCAAGTTGCCAGACAGGCTGAATTGGCTCGTATGAGCGGAAGTACGGACACAAACTTTAGTTCAATCGAACTGACCGCCGACACGGCATTACGGCTCTTGGATAACTATCTCTTGAGCACTAGATTAGCCAGCAGGCGAGGCTCTATAGAGTTCGAGCCAGTGTCTGTGTCGGCAGTACTAACGGACATAGCACATCAGCTTTCTAAATTAGCTGATCAGCAACAGTGTGAGCTTCAGGTGAATATATCCGGCCGCTATGAGCCAGTTATTGCACACAGAGCCGGACTAGAGGCTGCATTAATGAGTTTGGGATATGTATTTATTGAAGCGCGAAGTGCTCAACCAGTCACTAGCGGTAAAAGAATTATCAGACTTGGAGCTCATCGTGGCAGAAGCGGTATCGTAGCTGGAATATTTACAGACTCAGACAGCATTAGTAACGATATGTATAAACGAGCTCACTCTCTTTACGGACACACAAGACAGTCGTTGCCTGGTTTAGTTGCTGGCAGTGGTGCTGGAGTTTTTGTGGCTGATTCTTTGCTAGAAACAATGTCTACGCGCCTAAGAGTTGCTCATCACCAGAAATTTAGTGGCTTGGCTGCTACACTTAATCCAAGTAAACAACTGAGCTTAGTTTAATATGGCACATATTTTATTGGTCGAACCAGACATTTCTCTTGGCAAATTATATACATCGTCTCTTGAACTTTCTGGATATTCAGTAAGTCATTGCAGAACGGCTCAGGACGCAATTACCAGTGCAGACGAAAATATACCCGACCTAGTCTTGCTTGAAATAGAAATAGCCATACATAACGGCATAGAATTTTTGTATGAATTTAGATCTTACCCAGAGTGGCAAGATATACCTTTGTTAATCGTTAGTCATGTAGTTCCAAGTAGGGGAGCTTTAAATCCAAAATCTTGGGGTTTATTAAAAATTTCGGGATATCACTACAAGCCGATTACTAAGTTGCAGGATCTTCTATCTTCAGTAGAGCGAGCACTATCTTCTGATGGCGTTAAGGCTCTTTGATGAACCAAATTGTAACTAAGGGAATAGTACTATCGCGCACAGAATTTGGCGAGGCCGATAGGATTATCACTGTTCTAACGATAGACCATGGCAAAATTCGTTTGATTGCTAAGGGTGTGCGTAGGATTAAGAGCAAGTCGGCAGGCGGGATTGAGTTATTTAGTGTCAGCGACATCACTTATATTCCTGGAAGGGGAGAGATCGGCACTTTAATATCAGCTAGATTAGTTAATCATTATTCATCAATTGTTCATGATATCGATAGAACAATGTACGGCTATGAGGTGCTAAAGAATATTAATAAAGTAACAGAAGATCTGGCAGGAGAAGAATACTTCAATTTACTGAACACTGCCTTAGCAGCAATAAACGACAGCTCAATAAGACTTGAGGCTATTAGATTATGGTTTGGGCTGCGACTGCTTAATACTACCGGCCATTCACCTAATCTGCACACCGACAGGTCTGGTGAAAATCTTGTTACAGGTGTTAAATATGATTTTAACTCCGAAGATATGACCTTTGCGGTATCTGGTAACTATAGCTCGGATCACATAAAATTGCTTCGGTTGGCCATAAGCCTTAATACGCCAAAAGCTCTAAGTTCTGTGAAAGACATTGATTTAGTATTACCGGATTGTTTATTTTTAGTCCAGTCAATGGTTGCTCAACATATTAGAATCTAAAGTGCTATCGACAGATTAGTTTATGCGTTACAATATGGTTATGTTTCTTGAGTTCTTCTATTGGTGGTACGGTACAGGATATTTAGACACTATTAAACGCGTCAGTAAATGGATTACCGCCACCTCACAAATTTTTTCTATCAAAATACTCATCACGACACTTTTTTCACCATGGAAAAGAATAGTTACAGAAAGTGATGGCTCTCTAGAAATGATTCTTAAGAGCATTGGAGATAATGCAGTGTCTAGGGCTATTGGTTTTTTTGTGAGGTCTACAGCCTTGTTCACATCGCTCATATTGACTTCCGTAACTAGCGTTGTAGGTCTTGTAATGATTATATTGTGGCCATTAATGCCAGTTGGGGTTGCCATATCGCTATTCATGGCT
Source organism: Candidatus Saccharimonadota bacterium (assembly GCA_037137935.1). Taxonomy (GTDB): domain Bacteria; phylum Patescibacteriota; class Saccharimonadia; order Saccharimonadales; family AQU-01; genus CALRGT01. The sequence continues at coordinate 43,656 of JBAXJI010000005.1, forward strand.
TTATTTGGAGGCTTTGTTAAGTAATGAACAATCTGAACTTATCAAGCATGCGAGCAAAGAGAGCGCGATTAGGCAATAAGATCGGCACAATGGGTAGGGATCTCCTCGTCCTCGCTGTTTTTATTTTTGGCCTCATGGCACTATTTTTTGGCTACCAATATAAGTTCGGGAGCTTGTTCTATTTATTTTTGGCTATGGCGTTAACTTCAATAGTTTTAGCTTGTTGGCAGCAATATGATCTTTCTATGCCTGCCGGAAATTTGGGTGGTGATAAGCTAGAGGATTTATTAAATGCAAGTTTATTAGGAAGTTTGACGACACCGGTTAGCCCGAGGTCTATGTGGTTTGACGCTGTGAAGACCAAAGAAGGGTCATTTTTTGTTAACAGGATGTTGATATCGGTTGAGGATGTAGCAAATTTACTAAGCAACATCGAGGCAGATTCAGCCGCGGTTTGGCATGCAGCAGATATATTTAGATCAAATGAAAAAGTAAAAAATAAAGAGATCCACGGGGGTACATTGGCCGCGGTGCTTCTCGATTCAACCGATAGCATTAAATCTTATCTTTCTGAGCTTAATTTCCACGGCTCTGATATTATCGAAATTAGTGATTGGCTAGACAGAGTGTTGACCTATTCTAAATTACCTAAGCCATATTTTGGAGGTATGGGGAGAGATTGGGCTATGGGCTTCACCCCGACTTTAAATAAATTTAGTCAAAATATCAGTCAAATTGTTGAACTTGGTAACGTGCATTTTCATTTTTTGGCTCAGGCGGCTTCTTCGGACACTGTAGTTAATAATTTAATACAAGGATCGGGTGGTGTGGCTATTGTAGGTCAAACTGGCACCGGTAAAACTGGTTTAGTTCATGCTGTTGCCGAAAGATTGTTATTAGGCACAGATGGCGGATTAAAACATCATCAGATTATTAGTCTTAATGCCTCGCAGTTATTATCTACGGAAAGGGATAATCTTGAGCAGACAATGTTGCAAATATTTTATGAGGCAGTTCAAGCCGGCAATATAATTTTATTCCTTGATGAGGCTCAACTATTTTTTGGTGATGGTGCTGGAGCATTTAATATGGCCCAAATACTTCTACCGGTTTTGCAGACGCACCGCGTTAAAATTATTGCAGCCTTTACGTCTAATGATTTTCAAAGACTTAAAACAACTAATGAGAGCTTAGTTAGTAATTTTTCTGTTGTTACTATTAGTGAGCCCCCACAAGAAAGCACTTATAAGGTTCTTGAAGATACTGCCCTGACATTAGGAGCAAGAACAGGTGTGTTGATAACATATGAGGCTGTCAGAGAAGCATATAGGCTTAGCGAGCAGTATATGAGTGAGCTAGCATTCCCGGGGAAGGGCATTAGCTTGCTGGATCAGTCATTAGTTTATAGCGAGAATAGAGTAATGACAGCCAAGTCCGTTCAGATGACCATAGAAAAAACCCTAGGCATAAAAGTTGGAGCTGCTGGGGCAGAAGAGACGGATGTTTTGTTGAATCTAGAGGACAAAATTCACGAACGAATGATTAACCAGACTCAAGCGGTATCGGCTATTGCTGGCGCGCTACGAAGGGTACGGGCAGGGGTAACTAGTCCATATCGACCAGCAGGTAGTTTTTTATTCCTTGGTCCAACAGGTGTAGGTAAGACCGAATTAGCGAAATCACTAGCAGCTACATATTACGGCAGTAGCGATAATATGATCAGGCTGGATATGAGTGAGTATCAGCAGGCTAGTGACGTGTCTCGTCTATTGGGCGATGGCGCAAACAGCTCTCAGAGCCTAATATTAGCAATACGAAAGCAACCTTTCTCGGTAGTATTACTAGATGAAATTGAAAAGGCTCATCCTAATATTTTGAATCTACTATTACAGCTTCTTGATGAGGGTATGTTGACTGATAGTAATGGTCGTCCAGCGTCATTTAGAAGTGCGATTATAATTACAACTTCAAACGCGGGCTCTAATGATATTATAGAAAAAATTGCCGCCGGCGAATCATTATCAGATTTTGAGCGCCCGCTGATTGATAAGTTGATTTCAACAGGACAGTTCAGGCCAGAACTTATAAACCGTTACGACGAAGTAGTGTTGTTCAGGCCGCTTAATGAGGTGGAGCTATTGCAAGTAGCGAAGTTGATGATCGATGGAGTTAACAAGAATCTGGCTAAGCAAAGTGTTAGTGTTGAACTTACAGATGCTGCCTTGGCTATGATTACAAAGGCAGGCTATGATCCTGAGTTTGGGGCTCGACCAATGCGTCATATTATTCAGAAAACAGTTGAAGATGTTGTTGCAACAAGAATACTTCAAGGGCAGGCGAAATACGGCACAGTAGTCAAACTAGACGTCGCAGATATCATAATTCCTACGTAGTACAAAGGACAGATTATTGACAATTACGCTTAAGTTTGTTATAGTACTGTCATCATGAATAAAACAATAACTGAATCTGATCCAGCAGGCAACATAAAGCGTCCTTTTAAGCCTGAAAGTTCAATAGTAGTAGATATTAATAGCGCTCCTTCACTACGAAAAGTCGCTCCATCAGCTAAGCCTTATGATTGGTCAAGTGAGGTCATGCCCTTAGATCATGAACAAACTGATTTGACGCCACCCCACGGCATACCACGTGTATCTATTGATCAAGAAAAGAAATTGCCTTTACTAGAAAGACCGTTGCCAGGCAAGGCAGGAGCGTTTATGTTAAAGGCTTTTGATATCATGACTGGCGCATCCAAAGAATCACCTAAAAACCTTACGACAAAAAATGTTGTTGATATGCGAGAAGCCGCTGCAAAGATTAAAGAGGTTCGTAGGATTACCCAAGACGATCGCTTTAACCGACATCCGTAATTATAACGTCCAAAATCTTATCTAGAAAATCCAACGGATCGTAACAGAAAAGTTTTGGCCTTGACTCGTAAATTTGCTGCAGGTTGGTCAATTATTCCGTAAGTTTTATCCTGCATATTTTCTATAGACAGATCATTTGGTCCATCGACTAAGATATTTCCAGTATGTCTTTGGGTTACATCGTTCAAGGCTCTATGCCAGTTTCTTCCTGCTACATCGGCGAGTCTTTCGTTTACTGTCTCGAGTACTCCGTTTCTTAGGCGTATAGAATCAGACTGCGTGACTTTGCTGCCGATAGGGTAGAGAGCTCTTCCTAGTACGACTCCAGGTAGTTTCTCCATGACAATTGTTTCGTGGCCATTATTCTTAGATTTGAGTATTCCGTATTGTCGTGGAGAAGTTAAGCCTGGTTCGTGTGATTCATCCAAAGTATGCCTAAGCTTATTCATTGTATCGAATTGAACTTTTCCGCCAAGTTTATCAAAGTCAAAAGCTTTTACTATGAGATCGTCATCAGTGTCATAAATCGATGATAGATTGTTTTTGTTGTAGCTTGGTTCCACACAAGCCGGCCTTAAAAGATTAAGAGGTAGATAGGAGTCGTCGGTAACTGATCTTGGAGGAAGAACTCCGCCGTGTATTACAGCAAAGCCTGCAATATTGTGAAGTAGATCGCCGAACTCTGGTTCGTCATCTACCTTATTTTTGCCGTCATTACTTAATATAAGCTCAATATCACGAGGCCCTTTATATAAAGTTAAAGGTTGTCCCATCGATGATATGTCTCTTATTGGGTTAAAGCCAGCGATTTCAGGCGCGTCAATATTTCTCATAATTCTACCAAGCTCCGATATATAATTTAAAACATAATACTATAATAATTTCAAAAGAGTTAGTGAATTCTATATTTACAGGGTTTAAGGTACAATATATCTATAAACTATGAGCGAAAATATTGTTTCTTTAGAAGATATCGTAAGTCTTGCCAAGCGGCGAGGTTTTGTATTTGGTAGTAGTGAGATTTACGGAGGTTACGCTGGAGTTTATGACTACGGTCCATATGGAGTAGAACTGGCCAATAATCTTAAAAATGCATGGTGGAAATATATGGTCCAGCAAAGGCAAGATATTGTCGGCCTTGATAGCGGTATATTTATGCATCCAGAAATTTGGAAGGCTAGTGGGCATGTTGGTGGTTTTAGCGATCCTTTAGCAGAGTGTAATAATTGTCATACCCGTATTCGTGCTGATCATATTCTAGAAGAGTTAGGTGAGCAAGCTGACGAGAAGATGTCTACCGAGCAGCTGAATATTTTATTCGACAAGCATCGTACAGAAATCAAATGTCCAAACTGTGGCAAAAAAGAATTTGGTGAAGTTAAGAACTTTAATCTTTTGGTTAAATCCAATCTTGGTAATTTTAGTGATGATATGGACGACAACCCAGTTTACTTGCGTGGGGAAACTTGCCAAGGTATCTATGTCAATTTTCCTAATGTCGTAGACAGTTCTCGCGTAAAGGTTCCTTTTGGTATAGCCCAAATAGGCAAGGCTTTTCGTAACGAAATTAGTCCTCGTCAATTTATTTTCCGTACCCGTGAATTTGAACAGATGGAAATGCAATACTTTACTAATCCTGAAACTGAACTAGAAGAGTTTGAAAAACTTAGACAATATCGTTGGAATTTTTATAAAACTATCGGCATCCGCGAAGAAAACATGCAATGGCACAAACACGAAAACTTAGTGTTTTACGCCAAAGAAGCATACGACATTGAGTATAAGTATCCATTCGGGTTTAAAGAGCTCGAGGGCATCCACGCAAGAGGCGACTATGACCTTGGCGCACACCAAAAAGGCAGCGGCAAAGACCTTACTTATTTTGACCCAACTAGTAACGCCCGTTATTTACCTCATATTATTGAGAGTTCAGTTGGTTTGAATAGAATGTTCTTGGCAGTTTTGTCAGATGCTTATACTGTCGAGATTTTAGCAAATGGGGAATCACGGACGGTACTAAAACTACACCCAAGCCTAGCTCCTATTAAATTCGCTGTATCTCCTTTGCTCAGAAATAAACCAGAGCTTGTTGCTAAAGCGCACGAAGTGTATGACTTGTTGAGTAAGAATTTTATGTGCGAATTTGATGATAACGGTAACATAGGCAAGCGCTACCGCCGACAGGACGAAATAGGTACACCAAAATGTATTACTATCGACTTCCAGACTCTAGAAGACGGAACAGTAACAGTGCGAGACCGTGATACCACCGAACAGACCAGAGTAAAAATAGAAAATATTGCAGTATAGTTGACGCAGCCATCGACACCTGCCATTATAAGCTTAACAGTAATTACAAAAAGCAAATATGGAACCACAGCAACAAATAGCATCAAATCCGATAGACGAGACACCTCTACCTATTGATGCAGGCAAGGCTGAAACACCAAAGCTACCTAGCCGGACTAGAAGATTATTGGCGGGGGCTGCTATTGCAGCTGCGTCATTAACCGCCGGGGCTAATATAGCTGATGGTAATATTGGAGGAGCAGTTGATGCCGCAGTAGAACAAGTTGGTAGTGGCATAACCGGCGACGATCATCACTTAAGTATCGATATTGATGCTGGTATGCAGACGATTGGCATTGGCGGCATAAAACTTCCAGGATTAGACATTTCTGTGACTGGGTCGGATCATCACAAGGGCACTCAACAAGTATTAGTGACGCGCCAGGTCGAAGGTACAATTAGTAAACGCGTAGTTACTCCCTCTGAGTTAGAAGTTCGAACAGATGATATAAACATGGAATGGGCTAGATTATTTTCGGCTGACCCTTCTTCCGAAACTCCAAGCCAGCCACCAGAAATTAATGCTGTCGTAGAAAGAGTTGCCCAACTCAAAGAGCAAGGATGGAAAGTTTCAGTTCAAGTACAGGGTTTCGCTTCAATGGAAGACGATACGCCAGACGCCCATCCCGAACTTCATAATCCAGGTTTTGAGATTCCAAGTACAAAGAATCAAGAACTAGCTGATACCAGAGCAGCTGCCGTTAAAGGCATTATGGATCCACTTTTAGTTGATTCGGCTGGAAATCCAACTACAATTGATATTGTTCCAGGATTGGAAACAGATGACCCTGTGTTGGCTGCTGATATTATGAATTACGCCTCTACGCACGGAATAGACGTAGTACAGCTGGTCAAGGCTTACAATCGGCACCCAGAAACTTTGCCGGACGATGCAGTCAAGCTATTAGATGGCTTAAAAGATGAGCGAGTAGTAAGAGTTACGGTTGTTGCTTCAAAGCCAGGAAGTAGCAAGGATATCATAGTTAATAGTAGTAGGACAGTTTTGGATGTTGTCACCCAACCAGTTGACGAAAAAGAAGAGGATGGTGGCAATATTAAACTGGTACCAATGATTATTCCTTGGGTTGGATTGGGAGCTCTAGCCCTATTAAGG
>JBAXJI010000006.1:0-48694 GCA_037137935.1 Candidatus Saccharimonadota bacterium
CCACTGTCACGATCAGAGAATTCCATCTGCTTATCCCAAGATTCTGGAAGTGTAAAAATATCTTTTTCGAATTTACTATTAAACCTTGTCGCTAAATTACGAACTAATTCCAAGTGCTGTTTCTGATCTTCTCCAACTGGCACGAACTTGGCATCATACAGCAGAATATCTGCAGCCATTAATACGGGATAGTTAAATAGTCCAACACTAACTGTGTCTGATCCTGCCTTAGTTGACTTATCCTTGAACTCAATCATTCGGCTAGCTTCACCAAAGTATGTGAAGCAATCTAATATCCAAGTAAGTTCACTATGTGCAGGAATATAGCTCTGACGATAGATGAAAGTATCCGAATTATTAATGTCTAACCCTGCCGCAACAAAAATCTTAAGGCTATCGATAACCTGTCGATATAGTTGTTTGTGATCGATAGGTGTAGTGAAGCTATGCAGGTCAGGTATAAACATGTTTAGTTGATACTCGCCGGCATGAGTCGACTGTAGATTGACCATAGGCTGAATAGCACCTAGATAATTGCCTAGATGAAGTTGATTATTTGCTCGTAGACCTGTTAGAATTACTGGTTTATTCATACGTATAGTATCCGTTAATACTTTGCGTTGTGCAAGTTAGTCTTATTATGGTTCCTACTAATCGTGCTTAGGCTCGTTTACAGGCTCTATTGGGGCGTCAACTAAATGTCCTAGAGTTCTAATCGTATCAAATGATATTGAATGTCTTGGAGCGTCTAGACCGCCCCATCCGGCGTCCGCATTTCGTTTTATACTTAATTCTAATGCTTCGGGGCTCATGAAAAATGGAGGTGGCGTGAATTCTGACATAATTTGTATCCTTTATTTAGTGTGAAGATTGATGTTTTCGCTAGTATAACTGCCTGATATCGTTACTTTGTTGCCCAAAAGGGTCAAGAATTTTATCAGTAACTTAGATTTCTTTCGCCAGATTCCGGCGTCATACTCTATATAAAACTTCTCGTTAAAGTCTGAATCCTCTACGAATGATGAGTGTAGTGTCGTTATATTGATTCTATTCATCCAAAAAATTAGCAGGGCCTTAAATAAAGCGCCTTTTTTATTTGGAGTCTCTAGAAGCATAGTAGTTTTGTCTGTCTCGCTACTTCTATTTTCTATTTGGTCTGATCTAGCTTCTAATACGAGGAACCTGGTTATATTCTTTTTACGATCTTGAACATTTGCACTAATCACCTGTAAGCCGTTTATCTCACCTGCCCGCCTGCTAGCGACTGCTGCATGACTAGGACTTTTTAGTTTTGATACCAGCTCTGCACTTAATGCCGTGTCGGCCTCCTCGATTAGCTCTGCATTAGGCAATAGATGCCTAAGGGTGTGCGAACACTGCTGTATTGCTGGTGCCATGGAGTGAATGTGCTTTATCTGGCTCAGTTTTGTTCCTGGAATTGCAAGTAGTTGATGAGCGACCGCAACATAGGTCTCGCCACTAATCCAGTATTTTAAACTGTTAGTAATTAACTCTTTGTGGGGTTCATCGATAAAGCCTACTTGAATATTAGCTATGGCAACTACTGCTTTGTCTATAAGGCCGTTATTAAGATCAGAAAACAACTTTTCGAAAGTATCGATATATACAATTTGCTGTTTCTTGCCAAACAACTGTATAGCAGCAATCTCGTGAAATGCTCCTTTTGATCCTTGTATGCCTATTCGTTCTTTCATTGTATCTTTCCTGTTTAAATTAAAAAACCGCCTTGTTGGCGGTTGGTGTGAACTTGTTTGATGAATTATGCGCTATGCGCTCGAACAACCGCCGTAGTAGAGTGCGTAAACCAGAATGTTCGATAGCCTTGATTGTTTTGTTTCATTACAGACTGAATATACCTTATATATACTAATTCGTCAACAAATGGCATCTTAATAAATCCTATTACTGTTAAACGGATTGAATCAAAAAAGGACGGTCGAAACCGTCCTTTTAGTAATGTTCGTGTATTAACGCTTTGTAAACTGTCTTTGTTTACGTGCGCCCTTAAGGCCGAACTTTTTACGTTCACGCTCACGAGGATCGCGACTAAGCAAGTCAGCTCGCTTAAGCGTAGCTTTTAGATCGTCATTCATGACAACCAATGCTTTAGCAATACCAAGTTGAATCGCTGTAACCTGACCACTTGGGCCACCGCCACTTACCATAGCGCTTACATCAAATTTCTTAAGCTCTTCTAGTACTGTAAATGGCTTTTCGAGCTCATTCATTAAGTACTTGCTAGAAGCTAGGTACTCGTCTGCAGGCTTGCCATTGATAGTAATCACACCTTTACCACCAGATAAACGTACTCGTGCTGTAGCGCGCTTACGTCGGCCTAATGCGTAAAAATAATTGTTAGCTGTCTTAGTTGTAGCCATTATTTGCTCTCTTTCTTGATTTTAGAAGCGATTCTAAGTGACATAGTCACAGGCTTCTGGGCTTCGTGCTGGTGTTCTGATCCTGTGTACACCTTTAGGCGCTGCAATCTACCGTCTCGCAACTTGTTTGATGGTAGCATACCGCGAACAGCCTTTTGAATAACTGTTGTAGAGTCTTTAGCGATTTTGTCGCTAAGTCTTGTCTCTGTAAGTCCACCAGGGTAATGACTGTGGTGGTAATACATTTTGTCGTGTAATTTGTTACCAGTAACTACTAATTGATCAGAGTTAATGACGATAACAAAATCTCCACCATCTACGTGTGATGTAATAGTAGGCTTGCCCTTACCGAGCAATAAACTAGCAGTGACAGTAGCAAGACGACCTAATGGTACTTCACTAGCGTCGACAACATACCATTTTCGTGTAACGTCAGCCGGTTTAGCGCTAAAAGTTTTCATTATTTCTTCTCCGTAGTCTTTTTAACTGCTTTTTTGACGGTTTTAACAGCAGGCTTAGCTTTAGATGCAACAACTGTAGTGTCGTCAGCAACAACTGGAGTTGCCTTAACTGCTACTGGAGCGGCACTTAGATCGTCTACGAAGCTAACTCTTGCGATTTGAGCGTTGTCGCCTCGTCTGTTAGCGCTTCGTGTGATCCTAAGGTGTCCGCTAGTGCGACCCTTAAGCTTTGGTGCAATTTCGTCAACTAATTTATGAGCTGATTCAAGTGTTTGTAGGCTAGATATAACCTGTCGGCGATTATGTAGATCACCCTTTTTAGCTTTAGTAATCAATCGTTCCATATAAGGTACGATCTCTTTAGCTTTATGTAGAGTGGTCTCGATTGATTCGTATTTTACTAACGAGTCAGCTAGGCCCTTAATAAGAGCTTCACGCTGGTCGCGTTCTCTTCCGAATTTTCTTCCTTTATATCCGTGACGATGCATGGTTTAAAGCTCCAACTCCGCTAATTTATCCTTAACTTCGTCGAGGGCTTTGTTTCCGAAACCTTTAAGGTCGCGTAACTCACTGTCGCTTAAGCTAAATAAATCTTTAAGTGTATGAATTTCGTTATTGATCAATGCGTTAGTCGTACGAGCAGTCAAGTTCAAGTCTTCAATAGAAGTCATGAGTTCAGATGAGTCGTCTCCATCAGCATTTGCAACACTTCCAGTACCAGCTGCTGCGCTGCTAGAGCCGTTGTCGACTGTAGTTTGACCAGCTAGTGCTGTGTATTGGTTAACAAGGATTGCTGATGCTTCTTCAAAAGCTTCGCGTGGTGTGATTGATGCGTCTGTGTCTATTGTGATCAATAGTTTGTCTAGATCGGTCATTTGTCCGACACGAGTGTTTTCTACCTTATAGCGAACTCTTAAGACTGGGCTAAAGATCGCATCAACAGCAATCATGTCGCTGTGTCGCTTCTCAGCACCTTCTTCGACTGTTCGATATCCACGGCCAACTTCAACCTGCAAGTCCATGACTAGCTTAGCTTTGCTGTCGTCAAGGGTTGCAATAATTTGGTCTGGGTTAACGATTTCAACGTCTGCATTAACAGTGATATCACCGGCTGTGACAACGCCCTTACCAGACTTTGTTAGACGGATAATCTGTGGTTCGTCTCCAAATACTCGGAATCTAATGTTTTTGAGGTTCAACATGATGTCTACTAAGTCTTCTTTAACGTAAGGGACAGTAGTGAACTCATGTGTGGCACCGTCAACCTTGAATGCTGTAACTGCTGCTCCAGCAATGCTAGATAGCAATACGCGTCGCATTGAGTTACCTAATGTCATACCGTAGCCAGTATGCAATGGTTCAATTACGAAAGTTGCTGATGAATCGTTGTGATCATCAATCTTGACGAGTCCTGGTGTGTGAATCATTTTTGACATAATTTTTCCTTACCTCCCTTAACGTGAGTAATATTCGACTATTAGTTGTTCATTAATATCTGGTTCAGCATCGTCTCTACTTGGTAAACCGGTGATGGTAATATGTAGTTTCTTACGATCTACTTTGAGCCACGCTGGGATTGCGTCAGGGTTGGCAGGACTAACTTCGTCTATTCTCTTAAAGTATTCACTCTTGGTGCTCTTTGGTCGTGCGATTAGTACGTCACCTTCCTTCATTCTGATTGATGGAATGTCAACTCGGCGACCGTTAAGCATAAAATGCCCGTGAGTTGCTAGTTGTCGTGCTGCTCGGCGACTTACTGCAAGTCCGCTTCGGTAAATAGCGTTATCTAGTCTTAGCTCTAGAAGGTGTAGTAGATTTTCGCCTGATTGACCTTGACGTCGAGACGCCTCTTTCATCAAGTTACTAAACTGCTTCTCAAGCAAGCCATATAAGCGCTTAACTTTTTGTTTCTCACGCAACTGTAGTGAGTACTGGCTAGCTTTGTTTCGTGGTCCACGCGAGTTTGCTGGCTGTCCAGGCATAGTTGTGCGCTTAGCTAGAGCCTTGTGAGCTTTAGGGTGTAGAGCATAACCTTCTCGGCGACTCATCTTTACGATTGATCTTGTATCACGTGCCATAACTAGACTCTCCTTGCTTTCGGCGGTCGTACACCACCATGAGGTATACCGGTTACATCTTTGATGCTTTCAACGGCAATGTCTAAACTTATCAAAGCACGAACTGCTGCTTCTCGTCCTAGACCAATACCCTTGATATATACATCTACTTTATTTAGTCCGTATTGCTGTTTAGCAGCTTGACCGGCTTTTTCTGCTGCAACTTGTGCAACATAAGCTGTTCCTTTTTTAGAACCACGGAATCCACAACTACCAGCACTTGCTGCTGTTAGTGCGCCGCCCTGGGCGTCTGTAAAAGTAACGATCGTGTTGTTAAATGACGCAAATACGTGCATTTGACCAAATGGAACTGATCTCTTGCTCTTCTTTTTCTTTACTGCTACTACTGGTTCGTCTGCCATAATATATTCTTATAAATCCTTATGTCTTAGTCGCTGCTTTTTTAGCTGTTCCACCAACTGTAACTTTTTTACCACGACGTGTGCGTGCGTTAGTCTTGGTTCTTTGGCCGCGACTAGGTAAGTTTGCTTTGTGGCGTAGGCCGCGGTAAGAATTGATATCCTTAAGGCGCTTAATGTTGCCGGTAACTATTCTTTGAAGTTCGCCTTCAACAGTATATTTTTCGTTAATGAGATCTTGGATGCGGCTGATTTCAGCATCGGTCAAGTCTTTTGCACGCAAAGTAAGTTCTACTTTGGTAGCCTCAAGAATGTCGCGAGCTGTTTTTGGGCCGATACCATAAACGTAAGTCAGGGATATTTGTACCTGCTTATCAGATGGAATTGTTACTCCAGATATACGTGCCATTTAACCCTGCCTCTGTTTATGCTTTGGTTTTAGCTTATTAATAATATAGACTCGCCCTTTACGGCGGACTACGATGTCATCTGGACTGATTTTTTTGACGCTAGCACGCACTTTCATGCGGATCATGCTCCTTACTGCGGGGTGCATAACACACTGCTTAGTTAATATTTGGAAGGTCGCACTATTTGCGATAGGTGATTCTACCCTTACTAAGATCGTAAGGAGTCAACTCAACCGTCACGCTGTCACCAGGTACTATTCGTATAAAATGCTTTCGCATCTTCCCGGCAACGTGAGCTATTATTTGGTGGCCATTCTCTAGTTCTACTCGAAACTGAGTCCCTGGAAGGGTCTCTACCACTGTTCCGGCCAGTTCTATCACTTCCTTGTTGGCTGCCATATATAACAGATGACAATTATAGCAAGTAAAGTGTTATCTGTAAATACTTTTATTTACATAATAGAATCGCTCTTGTTACCCGTGAGCTAGTTAAAACGACTATATCACGAATTAATATGTATATCTATAATAATTTTCACAATGAAGCTAGCGAAATTAGTTTATTTGCCGCTGCGTAGAACGCTTGTAGCCTTCAAATTAATCTGTCTTATTCGTTCGCGGGAAACGCCTAAATCATCTCCGATTGATTGCAGCGATTCGCCGTTACTAATTCTATGGACTACGCTTGTTTGTCGTTCGTTTAAACGATCCCAAGGAAGATTTTCGATTAGTACTGCAGCATCTAAACGATCATCGCTATCACTGTAATCATCGGAGTGCCTATCAATCACTACGCTACTAAGGCTTACTAATTCATCATCGCTATTATCGTTATCAACATCAAGTCTATGAGCTATGATCTCTTCATCTGAAGGGCGTTCTTCTTGTAACTGTACTGTATTTGAACTTCTCCACACACTTCTTGCCATAGTACTGTTTGACAATCTAGTTGATGTACCAGAACTAGTTGCGGCATCAAGATAATCTTCTTCAGTTAATCCATCCCAGTTAGAATCGTTAGTCTCGTGAAGTATCTTAAGTATATTGTGAGTTTTAGCGCCAAATCCATACACAACATTTGGCATACCATTTACATTGGCCTTTTTAGCAGCGTGCGAATAGGCGCGACCAACCATGAAAGTCGACATAGAAGTATCATTTACGGCGAACCTACTTGCAATCTTGCCAATGTTAGAATAGGCATAAAAATCATTTATTCCATCGCTAGGCTCATAGAGAAATTCTTTGTTTGGGTCGTGTTTAAGAGCTTTTCCTACACCGCTCTCAATAAGGCCATGAACACTACCCAAGAGAGCTCTGGTAGACTCTCCTGCGAGTCCAGACGCCTCATACTCTTTAGGAACTTCAGATATAATATTGAGCTTATCGTTAGTCGATAATTTATTAAAGTATACTTCGCGCCTACTCATACCAGCTAGTGTTTCAGGATCAATATTAGACATATAAAGCTATTATAGCACTTATCTGTGATATTACAAAACTACCCTGTATTGTCTATTTCTTGTGTCGTATCTTTGGCAGATACTTGAGTCTTCGCGCACCTGTTGCAGCTAGTGCTGGTTCGCTAGAGTCATAGAAGAAGTCAGGTTCCGTATACTGATCGTAAGTCACCATGAGGGCTCGTGACTCAATTTGTCTCAGAGTTTCAAGAGCTACTGACACCAAGATAAGAATACTTGTACCGCCAATTGTGATGTTTGTCTTTAAAAAGATCTGAGCAATGATTGGTAGTAGAGCTAACAATCCTAGCGCTAATGCACCGAAGAAAGTTAGACGATTGACTAACTTACCTAGGTACTTCTCGGTATGCTGGCCTGATCTTACATCGGCGATAAAACCGCCTTGTTTCTGCAAGTTCTCTGCAATCTCTTTGGCATTAAATGCTATGCCAGTATAGAAGAAGGTGAAGATTACTACCAAAGTGAAATAAACTATTGGATAAAGATAGGGCTGCCAACCTCCGGCCTGGAAAGACTGTACGCTTGGGTTCTGAAACAAACTAACTAACTTTTTGCCTAACTCTTGATACTTGGGGTTAGACATACCGGTCATTAATTGGCCGGCAAACTGAGGAACGCTTAAGAAAGCTACGGCAAAAATTATAGGTATAACACCAGCGGTGATTAATTTTACTGGTAATATTGTAGTTACGCCGCCATAGCTTCTGTTGCCTTGTACACGCTTAGCATAATTAACTGTAATCTTTCGAGCTGCCTCGCTCAATTTAACTATAAATACAGTAACAGCCACAACTATTCCTATAATCATCAGGCTATATAGAGTCTCTTTCTTACTAACAGGAAGCTTATAGCCAAACAATACCCACTGATTAGTTTTGGTATAAATAGCTGAAAATAACGTTGAGGCTGTTTTTGGCAGGCTACTAACGATACCAACTGTAATTACAAGCGAAATACCATTGCCGATACTCTGCTCAGTAATAAGTTCACCCAACCACATCAATATCAGTGATCCACCTGTTAGAGCGGCAACCATCAAAACCCATTGCATCGGCGTAGTATTGGCTGTGATGTCGCCCATACCACCGTAGCTAGATGCGGACTGTCTAACAAGATAAATAGCTCCAATTGACTGAATCATAGCAAGAGGCAGCGTAAGGAGTCTAGTGTACTGGTTGATCTTCTTACGTCCGTACTCACCCTCTTTGTTAAGAGCTTCGAGCTTAGGTATTGCTCTAGTCAAAAGCTGTAAAATGATGGACGCGTTAATGTATGGGCCCATACCAACTAGCATGATAGAAAAGTTAGCAAGCGCTCCGCCCGACAAGACGTTAATAAAACTAAGCAGCTGTGGAGCTTGCTTAGAAGTAAAGACGTTCTCTAGTACTTGCTTAAGGGTCTTTGGATCGCTCAAAGGAACTGGAATATGTGCAAATATACGGAATACCAAAAGCATACCAAGCACTGCTAAAATGCGGCTTCGCATGTCTTTGTTTTTAAGTGACTGCCAAATTGTTTTCCAGCTCATTAAATACTTCCCTCTGAACTCTATACCTGATTTACTAGGTGCTATTATGACACATAAGGAACGGTGAATATACTGTAATTAGAACATCAGTACGGGACTGATGTTATGAACGTACTTTTGCGTCTTTGTCAGTAGCAGGTCGAGCTACTTGATTGACCTGCAAGAAGTTGCCGCCAGCTTTTTGAATAGCAGCCATTGCTCCAGCACTTGCGCCTTGCAAGCTTACTGTATGCTTTTTAGTGACATCGCCTTTTAGAATCAATTTTACTCGTGTATTAGGATTAGCAACAAGTCCGGCATCTGCCAATACTTGGTTGTCGATTACTGTTGGGAGTTCGTCTAATTGACCAGTGTAGATGTTGTCTGCAGCTGTACGGTGTGATGTAAAACCACGCAACTTAGGTAGTCTCTTTGCAAGTGGATTCTGACCGCCTTCAAAGCCTAGCTTTCTAGTGCTACCAGCTCGAGAGTTTTGACCTTTAGTACCACGACCGGCAGTTTTACCTTGACCGGCTGCAATACCACGACCGACTCGTTTTGGATTCTTATGTGCTGTTAGATTTAAATCGTTATATTTCATGATTATTTCTCTGCCTTCTTGGCTTTAACGACTGGCTTAGCAGGCGTCTTCTCGACGGTTTCAGTTTTCTCAACTTTTGCTGTTTTCTTAGAAGTAACCCAATTCTTTGCAGGTACTAGAGTGCTTAGAGCTTCGATAGTTGCATAAGCAGTGTTAGTCTTGTTGCTTGATCCAATAGACTTAGACAAAGCGTTACTTACACCAGCGACTTCTAGGATTGTTCGCACAACACCACCTGCGATTAAACCTGTACCAGGACTTGCTGGTTTGATAAGAATGTTTGCTCCACCAACTTTTGATTGAACTTCATGAGGTAGAGTACCTTTGTAAAGACTCAATGTAATAAGAGTTTTCTTGGCTTTTTCAGTAGCCTTAGTGATAGCTGCTGTTACGTCCGCACCCTTAGCTGAACCGATTCCAACTTTGTTTTTGTGGTCGCCAATTACGACTAACGCACGGAAACGGAATCGTCGTCCGCCTTTTACAACGCGAGCAACACGATCAACGTGAACTACTCTTTCGTCGAATTGCTTTTCTTCAGCTGCATTTTCGGTCATTCTGCGTGGATCTGTAGTAGCCATTTAAAACTCCAATCCTGATTTACGGGCTGCATCTGCTAACATTTGTACTCGTCCATGATATAAGCGACCGTTACGGTCGAAAGATACGGCGGTTACCTTAGCGGCGATAGCTTTTTTAGCAATCTCTGTACCAACCCACGCTGCTTTGTCGGTCATTGTACCTGTAGCGGCTTTGTTGCCAACAGTAGTTACGTAGGCAAGAGTAGTATGTTTGCTGTCATCAATAACTTGCGCTGAAACATGTCGATTACTAATACTAATACTTAGGCGTGGACGAACTGATGTACCGATTACGACAGAACGGACACGCTTTTTACGCATTTTACTTGTGTGTAGGACTCTAGCTAAACGATTCATTATTTTTCCTTCCCGCTCTTACCGCTCTTACGGATGATTCTTTCGTCGGCATATTTGATACCCTTGCCCTTATAAGGCTCTGGCTTCTTAAGTGCTCTGATTTCAGCAGCAACTTGTCCAACTTGTTGACGACTAATTCCTGATATAACGATAGTGTTCTGTTCGATAGTTGCATTAACGCCTGAAATCATTTTGTAGATAACATCGTGTGAAAATCCTAAGTTGAACTTAAGATCAGTACCTTGAGCTGCAACACGGTAACCTACACCGTTAATTTCAAGCTTCTTGCTAAAACCTTCTGTTACGCCAGTAACCATGTTCTGAACTAGAGCACGCATTAAACCGTGCTTAGAGCGAATCTTTGGCTCGTCATTAGCTCGAGTTACGATGATTGTATCGCCTTCTTGAGTTACTGTAATATCGGGCATTGTAAACTGTTCTAGTGTACCTTTTGAGCCACTAACAGTAATCATGTCTGGCGTAAATGTAACGCTGACACCGGTTGGAACTTTGATTGGTGATCTTCCTACTCTGCTCATATTAGTAAACCGTACACAATAACTCTCCGCCCACGCCTTGGGCCTTAGCTTCTTTTCCTGTCAATAAACCTTTAGATGTAGATACGATAACGATACCACGACCGTGCTTAATGGTTGGAATATCGTTGGAATTAGCGTAAACACGTCGTCCAGGAGTACTTACTCTCTTAAGTTCAGTAATCTTAGCGTTAGTGTCTGCAGTGCTGACATTTACAATTAGAGTCTTACCTACTTCGGCACTGACTACTTCGACTTTATCAATAAAACCATTCTTTAGAAGAAGTTGAGCAATTGCTTCCTTCAACTTAGAGTGAGGCATTGAAACCTGATGCTTTCGTACTGCAATTGCGTTACGAATTCTTGTGAGCATATCTGCTACTGGATCTGTTGAAATGATAGCCATAATTATTACCAACTCGCTTTCGTTACACCAGGGATTTCACCCTTGCTGGCGTGTTCTCGGAATGATAGACGTGATAAACCAAATGTGCGCATGTATCCGCGCGGTCGGCCACTTTCACTGCATCGGTTCTTGCGTCGAGTAGGTGAAGAGTTACGTGGCAACTTATGTAAGCCTTCTAAATCACCGAGTTCTTTAAGTTCAGCTCGTTTAGCGGCATATTGTTCGATCATTCTAATTCGCTTCAAATCTCGTGCGATTATAGATTTCTTAGCCATTACTTTTTCTCCTTTTCGAACGGCATACCGAATTTAGTTAGTAGCGCCTTGGAATTCTCTGGCGTAGTGTTATCAATCACCATAACAATCTGCAAACCGTGTAGGGTTGTTGTTTCTTCAAATGTAAGCTCTGGAAATACTGACTGATCAGGAAGTCCAAGACTGTAGTTGCCTTTAGCGTCAAAAGCTTTTGCTTTAACACCATGGAAGTCACGTACGCGAGGCAATACAATTGTGATTAAACGATCTAAGAATTCGTACATTCTATCGTCTCTCAAGGTAACCTTAAGACCGATCTTAGTGCCTTCTCTTAGCTTAAATCCAGCGATTGACTGCTTAGCTGTTGTTTGAACAGGTTGCTGACCAGTGATCTTACGGATAGTGTTAGTCGAAACTTCCATCATCTTCTTATCGCCCTGAGCTCGTCCAAGACCAATGTTGATCACAATCTTGTGCAACTTTGGTACCTGGTGAGGATTTGTTAGCTTAAGTTCTTTTTTAAGTTCTGCTGCATACTTAGTATTGTAGAGATCTTTGAGTCTTGCTGTAGTTGGAGCGGTTTTAGTAGCCATTACTTGATCTCCTTTCCAGTGCCGACGAATACTCGTACTTTTTTGCCTTCTTTGTTAACAACATATCCAATTCTTGCGGCCTTTTTGGTAGCAGGATCAACGATGGCGACTTTAGACACCCAAATAGGTTTGGTGATTTCAAGAATTGCACCTTGTGGATGTTGCTTATTAGGCTTCTGGTGCTTCTTAATGATGTTTACTCCTTCAACAGTCACTTTGTTAAGTGATGGGTGAGTTGCAACAACTTTACCAGTCTTGCCTTTGTATTTGCCTGCCAAAACGATAACATTATCGTTTTTCTGTAAGCGGATCTTATAAATTGTAGCCTTAGCTGAATTCGTACTCATTATAGTACCTCCGGTGCGAGTGAAATTATCTTAGCGTAGCCCATATCTCGTAGTTCACGTGGAACTGGTCCAAAAATACGAGTACCTTTTGGCAACTTTGCATCGTCGATGATAACAGCTGCGTTATCGTCAAAACGAATCGTAGAACCGTCTTTGCGCTTGATGACGCTGCGAGTGCGTACAATAACTGCCTTAACGACAGACTTACGCTTAACGCCACCAGCTGGATTCGCCTGCTTAACGGTAGCAACGATAACGTCACCAACGCGAGCGTAACGGCGACGAGTACCACCAAGTACACGAATGCACAAGATTTCCTTGGCGCCGCTGTTATCTGTAACTAGTAATCTGGTTTCTTGCTGAATCATTTTGCGACCTTCTTAGTTGCTGGTTTCTTAACTTCAGCTACGACTTCTTCAACTTCTACTTTTTCTTTTGCTAGTGGATGTTCGTTAGAACCAACTTGCTCAGATTTAATGATAGAATCGATAGTTTTGTCAGCTGATATTGCAGCGTGCTTGATAATACTGGTTAGTACATGTCGTTTGCGCGCGCTTAATGGACGAGTTTCGGTAAGTAATACAGTGTCGCCAACTTTAGCCTCATTCTTTTCGTCATGAGCCATAAATCGCTTGCTAGACTTGTACTGCTTCTTGTAGATCGGGTGAGTCTTTTTAGTATCAACTGTTACTACAATAGTTTTATCAGTTGCGTTTGAAGATACAATTCCGGTTAGTGTTTTAGACATTATGCGGTCTCCTTTGTAAGTTGCTCGCTTAGAACAGTTAGCATTCTAGCTAGGTCTTTACGCTTGTTGCGTAGTAAACGACTGTTCTGAACTTCGCCCATGTGTAATCGACGTCGTAAATCAGCGATTTCTTCACGTAATTTAGTGCTCTCGCTAGCGAGTTGCACGGTATCAAATTTTCGGATTTCTACAACTTTCATATCTATGCCTCTTCCTTAATCAGGAATTTGGTTTTAACAGGTAGCTTGTGTCCAGCTAAACGCATTGCTTCACGCGCTACTTCGACACTAACACCCTGCATTTCGAACATAATTGTTCCGGCCTTAACTTTTGCGACGAAGAACTCTGGATTACCTTTACCGCTACCCATTTTAACGTCTTGTGGCTTGCGGGTTACTGGAGTGTGTGGGAAGATTCTGATCCAGATTTTACCACCTCGTTTTACGTATCTAGTCATTGCTTGTCGAGCAGCTTCGATTTGTCTAGATGTAATTCGCTCTGATTCTTGTGACTGTAGTGCGTAGTCTCCAAAAGCGATTTCGTTACCGGATGTAGCTGCACCGGTAATCCGTCCTTTACGGACTTTTCGATATTTAGTTCTCTTTGGGATCAACATTATGCGTCTCCCTTATAGATCCATACCTTGACACCAATGATTCCAGATTGAGTTTGTGCACCTACTTGTGCGTAATCAATATCTGCACGGATTGTATGTAGTGGTACGCTACCAGCAACTTCTTTTTCGGTACGAGACATTTCTGCACCGTTTAGACGGCCAGCTACTTGGATGCGAACACCCTTAGCACCGGCACGCATAGTTGAAGCTGCAGACATTTTAACTGCTCGGCGGAATGATATGCGACGCTCTAGTTGGTGAGCAATGCTCTCTGCTACTAGTTTTGCATGCATTTCAGGCTTTTTAATTTCTTCAATGTTTACACGAGTCTGTACGCCGTAAATCTTTTCGATTTCAGCCTTAAGCTCTTGTGCACCTGTACCGCCTCGGCCGATAACAACACCTGCTTTAGCAGTAGTAATAGTAACAGTTACGATATTAGGAGATCGTTCGATATCTACCTTATTGATAGCAGCTCGAGAACCAAGCTTCTTGTCTATAAGTCGACGAACAGCAAGGTCCATCTGTAGGTAATTTGCGTAGTCGCGCTTGTTAGCGAACCATTTGCTGCGCCAGTCTTTGTTGACCTGTAAACGCATACTGATTGGATTAACTTTTTGACCCATTATAGGCTCCTTTCAGGAGCATTGATCATTGACCATTGATCATTGACCATTAATTTGTCATTGATCATTTGATCATTTGAAGACATGTTTGCATTACCTTTGTTAAATGACAAATGTGAAATGAATGCCAAATGGTAAATGTTAAATGTTAAATTAGTCATCATTTGGCCTCCTTAGTAGCTGGTTTAGCAGTGGCTGTTGTGACAGGCTTCTTGGCTGCGCGCATTTCGCCGTCAACGATTACTCGTATATGGCAAGAACGACGCTGGAACGGATTAGCACGACCGCGTGCGGCAGGACGGAATCTCTTTAGAGATGCTCCTGGAGTAACACTTATTTCAATAATCTTCAGAGTATCTGGCTTGTAGTTGTGGTTATAGTCAGCATTTGCTTTCGCGCTTTCTATAACTTTGATAACTGGGCCAGCTGAACGGCGTGGAACGTGTGACAAGATGACTAGTGCATCGGCAACTGTACGGCCTCGAACTAGACCGGCAACAACGCCGACTTTTCGTGGACTCATACGAACATCATTAGCAAGTGCTTTTACTGGCATAATAGTTTAACCTTTCGCCATCTTTCCGCCGTGACTGCGGAATTTACGTGTTGGAGAAAATTCACCAAGCTTGTGGCCAACCATGTTTTCGGTAATAAATACTGGAACATGAACTTTACCATTATGAACAGCTACAGTGCGTCCAACGAATTCTGGTGAAATAGTTGAAGCTCGTGCCCAAGTTTTGATGATAGTACGGTCGTCCTTAGACAACGCTTCTACCTTCTTGGCTAGCTTAGGGTCGATAAATGGTCCTTTTTTAAGTGATCGGCTCATACTTATTTCCTCTTAGCCGAATGTCGGCTCTTTACGATGTACTTAGTAGTGCTCTTACGGGTACGAGTCTTGAAGCCCAAAGTCTTCTGACCCCATGGTGTCTTAGGTGCTGAACCATGGTTCTTGCCACCACCAACACCGTGACGACCACCATCACCACCACCGTGCGGGTGATCTTTGGCGTTCATAACAACACCACGGACAGACGGACGAATACCGCGGTGACGGCTGCGTCCTGCCTTACCATACTTGATGTTCTGATGTTGTTCGTTTCCTACTGCACCAATACTGGCTGTACACTCTTGTAGGACTTTGCGAACTTCGCCGCTAGGTAGTCTTAGTTGAGCGTAGGTGCCTTCTTTAGCTAGTAGTTGAACACTAGCGCCTGCGCTACGAGCAAGCTGTGCGCCCTTACCAGGTGTTAGCTCGATAGCATAGATGACGCTACCTACTGGGATACTGCTTAGTGGTAAACGGTTGCCGTTTTCAATTGGAACTTCACGTCCTGAATGAATTGTCTGACCAACCTTCATGCTTTTAGCAGCGATAATATAATGATAAGTACCGTTCTGATCTTTGATACGTGCAATACGAGCACTTCGGTTAGGATCGTACTCAATGTGCTCAACAGTAGCTACTAGGTCGCTAGCTAGTGCAAAGTTAACTAGTCGGTAAAAACTCTTAGCACCACCACCCTTATGTCGAGTAGTAATACGACCCTGGTTGTTGCGACCGCTTCCACGCTTTTGTGCTACTAGCAATGATCGTAGAGGCTTCTTGGTAGTGATCTCACTCATATCCTGAGTGGTCATTCCACGCTGACCAGGAGTAGTAGGCTTGTATAATCTAATAGCCATTATTTTGTCTCCTTAGCGGTAATCTTTTTTGTCTTCTTAGCAATTTTCTCTTGAACTTTTTCAGCTTTAACTGCAGCTTCTTCTTCGGCTGCGAAAATAGGAATTGATTCGCCTTTAACTAGAGTGACATAAGCCTTCTTAATGTCATTGCGATTACCAATAACGAATTTACCACGTTTGTTCATGTATGTGCGCTTTGCCTTACCAGCAACGTTTGTGATATTGACAGATACGACGCCTACTTTAAACTGCTTAGCGACTGCTTCAGCAACTGTGTGCTTGTTGGCGTCATTTGGAACCTGGAATACATAAGTATTGGTTGTGTGAGTTAGGCCATAAGCTTTTTCGCTTAGTCTAGGCTTTAGTACGATAAGTTGGCTCATTATGCGTCCCCTTTAACTGTTGCAGTTTTAGCGTCTTCAGCCTTAGGAGCTTTAGTCAACCAAACGCTTACTAATTTTAGGGCTTCAGCAGTAACGATAATATGATCAGCATTAAGAACATCAAATACGTTCAAATATGTTGCTTGAGTTACTTTGATCTTTTTAAGGTTACGAGTTACTCGTACGATTGCGTCGTCTTTGTTGTCGACTACTAATAGAGTTGAACCAGTAACACCTACCTTAGTCAAAAGTTCAGCCATTTGCTTTGTTTTTACGACTTTAGTATCAATAGCTTCTAATACAATAATCTTGTTTGCTTCAGCTGCTAGTGATAGAGCTTGGCGAACTGCCTGTCTCTTTGAGCCAGTAGTAAGGTTGTGCTTGTAGTTCTCGTTTCCAGTTGGTCCAAAAGTGATACCACCACCGCGCCACAATGGGCTACGGATAGAACCAACACGGGCACGGCCTGTACCTTTTTGTGCCCAAGGCTTGATACCACCACCGCGAACTTCACCACGCTTAAGTGTTTTAGCGTTAGCGATACGTCGGTTTGAAAGGTGAGCAAGATAAGCCTGCTTTAGTAATTCGTGATTAGTAACATCAATAGCGAAGATGTTTTTGTCTAGCTTAGCTGTTGTAGTAGCTTTTGTACCAGTCTTAGTAAATGTAGTTACGCTCATGACTTGGCTCCTTTAATGATAACAATACCCTTGCGTGGGCCAGGAACGGCACCAGTTACACCAATAACACCAAGTTCGATGTCAACTAGAGCAACTTTAAGGTTTCGTACTGTAACAGTCTCGTGACCCATCTGTCCTGCCATTCGCTTACCTTTGAAAATACGCTGAGGATACATAGAACCAATAGATCCAGGACGACGATATGAGCGACCACCGTGAGTCTTACGACCACGTTTAAAGTTATGACGCTTGATTGTACCGGCCCAACCCTTACCTTTGCTTGTTCCAGTTACTTGAACGATGTCACCAACAGAAAAAACCTCTGGTGTAAGGCTTGTGCCAACCATGAGGTCTTCAGTTATTTCATCTACTCTAAATTCGCGTACAACTTTAGGGGTGCTCTTTGAGGCTTTAAAGTGACCGAGAAGTGACTTTGTCTGCTTCTTCTTATTTTCTGTGCCTAATTGTACGGCGCTGTAGCCGTCGTTTTCGACAGTCTTGATCTGAGTAATAATGTTGTTGTCAGCAGAAAGCAAGGTGACAGCCTGCATTACACCATCTTCTGTGATGGTGCTTGTCATTCCAACTTTTCGTGTAATAAATGCTTTCATTTTGTTCGTTCCTATCTTAGTGCACAAAAATACACGGCTGGAAGCAGTATCAATTATTTCGACTTACTAGCTCGCCAAGTTCCGTACATTTCTTTGAGATACCGATAAAGAGTAACAGAAAACCCCCCTATCTGTCAATATGTTGTTTTTTTCACACAATCTATCAAACAATTAAGTTAATTCCCATAGGTATCCAAAAACCTATGAATGCAGCCATGAGCAGTACGGCATATTCAATTTTTCTATCAATTATGAAGTGATCATGTCTGCTAAACAACATACCAATAATAAATCCTACAGGTATAGGAAGTTCGTTGAGCCCAGTAGTTATTCTTAGCCACTGCGATCCTATAATCAAGTAAAGAACTATCTTTAGCATGTAGGTGCTGTCTGCTTCTTGTTTGTTTATATTTTTTTGTTTTTGAGGCATTGGTTTCCTGTTAATTAACATTAATCCTAACTGAAGCCCTTAAGATTGCCAACAACCACGAATATGTTGCCTGATCTTTAGTAAATACTTTAGCGTCTACAAAGTCCTTAGGTGTAGAGGTGTCCAATTCCTGAGTGTGATATTTGTAGCGTGAAGTATTCTTGACCTTATTTGATGTTATAGTCACGATATTTTCTGAAGCAAGAATGTTTCTATTTGTGTCGATGTCAAAAGTCGCGCTATTCAAAACAATAGAGTTTTTAACATCATCTGATAAGGTAAGTGAATTACTGATAAAACATCCACCCAATGCATCAGACTGTTGTGTATAAAAGCCCTCAACAATGTCTTTTGTTTTTGCGGTTGAATTGACGACTCCGTAATTGGATTTATATATAGTTGTTTTGACTCCATCTATATTTGAAGCGTTACCCTTAATATAAATATTGTCATACATTTTATATGCATCAGTTAAATTCTTTGCGATATCAAGTGTATCAGTGGAGTATTTTTTAAAGCTATCAATACAAGCAGACACTTGGTTTGATGAAACAAACGGCGTGGAAGCATTTTTGGAAAAACTGATGTCATCAAATCTGAGCCATTTTCCAGCTAAAGCATCAACGGAAGCTTGTTCTAAAGGTTTCTGATCATATGAATAGAGCTTAAGTAGATTCGTAGGACTATCAACCTTTATATATAGTTCTTTATCTTTAGACTTAAAAATAACTGAGCTCGACCTAACTTGACCATTGCTTTTAATTTCCGTGTTAAACCTATAGTCATTATTAGAATTTAACGTAATCTTTTTAGTTACGTCGCTGATAACCACACCTTCAACAGTAGTAACGCGGTTTAATTCGAAATTTTTAGTGTTTTTATTATCCATGAGCTTGGTCATGGCGTTTTTTATTACGGAGGCGGGTTTATTGTTGACGTAATAAACTAAGTAAAATGAAATAGCAAATCCAATTGTTAATGCTGCAAGTATCATCAGGAAAGCGACAGTAGTCTTCTTGCTCTTCATATTAATACCCATTTTTTTCTTTGGCGCATTACTGTTATCGACTGACTGATTGGACAACATATCATTAAAATTAGAAGATGGCCTGCTAGCTACTGCAACTTCCGGGGCTTGAGAGTACGGATTACTGTTAACTTCAGATACTTTACTGCTTGTTATCTGAGCAGTTACCGGCAATGCATTGCTTCCCGTGCTTTCTAAATTTACGACTGTTGGCGGTTGCTCTTTATCCTGATTCATTTGCTCTTTCTAGTAATATATTTAATTTCACTATATATAACTAAAGTACTTATGGCAATGTTTTATCAACTATGGTCAACTTTTAAGCTAATAAAAAATCGCTCCCGTGGGAGCGATAATTATCTACATTTTGATTTCGGCATCACAGCCGGCTGGCAGGCTCAAGTTCATGAGGCTGTCGATTGTCTTTGGAGTAGGCTCCTGAACATCGATCAAACGCTTGTGAACGCGCATCTCGAACTGTTCTCGGCCCTTTTTAAATACGTGCGGGCTCTTTACTACGGTAAAAGTACTTCTACGTGTAGGTAATGGAATCGGCCCAGCAACTGTTGCGCCTGTGCGTAGCGCTGTGTCTACGATCTGCTTTGCAGCTTGATCGATAACTTTGTGATCGTAGGCCTTTAAACGAATACGAATTCGTTGTTTTGCTACTGGAGCGTCAGTAATCTTCTTAGTTGCACTTGTTTTAGTATCGTCTGACATTTACAACTCCTTTCGGGGGTTGATGCTAATAACTAGCACTATTGCGATGTAACATCTCCGCAAAAGTTATATAGAACCATGCGGCGACTTTTAGTCATCACCATTAATTTACTAAACTATATTACAACAATTAACCTTAAAAAGAAAGTTAAACATCTAATAATTATAGGACTTTAGAAGTGATCTCTACTGGAACCGCGATATCTCTGTCTTGACGAAGTACCTTGCAAGCATCGCCTCCAGCTTTATAGTCACGACATATTCTAGGTCTGTTGTCGTAATCGGCGCACTGATTCGATTCATTTAGTAAGCCACACCGACCAATCATTTCATACATGCCTTCACCAGGCTTAAGTAATGGAATGTTTATCAATGTGTCTTCCCAAACCTTTTTCTCTTGAGCAGAAGTTGATGTTCTGACTTGATTTAGGATAAGTTTAATACCATCTTCATCAGACCAACTTGGCAAGGTCTCACCTGCAGATTGAAATTCATCAGCCTCAGCAATAGTACTAATTGCTGGAAGAATGGTAATCAGGTCTGTACCAGCATCAAATAGCTTAGTTGCTTCTGTGGCGGATAAAGGCAAACGCATATCCATACAACACGCTCCACATGGTGGGCAAGTTTTCTCAAAATTAACTTCAAGTTTCTCAAAAGTTTGCATAATATTTTCTTAATTAAAAAAGCCCTGTTGCCAGGGCTTTTTTGCTGACAAGGATTCGTTACTTATTAATTTTAGTAACTACACCTGCGCCAACTGTTCGGCCACCTTCACGGATAGCAAAACGTAGACCTTGTTCCATTGCGATAGGAGCTAATAGTTTTACCTTGAAAGTGATTGTATCACCAGGCATAACCATTTCTTTATCAGCAGGAAGTTCAACTTCACCAGTTACGTCCGTAGTACGGAAGTAGAACTGTGGCTTGTATCCCTTGAAGAATGGTGTGTGCCGGCCGCCTTCTTCTTTAGTCAAGATATAAACTTCAGCGTCAAATTCTGTGTGAGGAGTGACTGATCCTGGCTTAGCCAAAACCTGGCCGCGCTCGATGTCATCACGTTCTACACCTCGTAGCAAGATACCAACGTTGTCACCTGCTTGTCCTTGGTCAAGATTCTTCTTGAACATTTCAACACCAGTAACGACGCTCTTACGAGTATCGCGGATACCAACGATTTCGATTTCTTCGTTGATCTTAACAATACCTTGTTCAATACGACCTGTAGCAACAGTTCCACGGCCCTTGATAGAAAATACGTCTTCTACTGGCATTAGGAAAGGCTTGTCTAGTTCTCGCTTAGGTTCTGCAACGTATTCGTCCATAGCCTTAACAAGTTCCATAATTGCATCTTCAGCTTCTGCATCACCAGCCAAAGCCTTAGTTGCTGAACCCTTGATAATTGGAGCGTTTTCGTCAAAACCGTTCTTCGCTAGTAGTTCACGGATGTCCATTTCAACTAGTTCGATAAGTTCTGGGTCAGCTAAGTCCATCTTGTTCATGAATACTAAGATTGTTGGTACGCCAACTTGCTTAGCCAACAAAACGTGTTCACGTGTTTGTGGAAGTGGGCCGTCGTTAGCTGCAACTACTAGAATTGCGCCGTCGATCTGAGCAGCACCTGTAATCATGTTCTTGACGTAGTCGGCGTGACCTGGCATGTCAACGTGAGCGTAGTGACGCTTTTCTGACTCGTATTCCTGGTGAGAAGTAGCGATTGTTATACCGCGAGCTTTTTCTTCAGGTGCGTTGTCGATCTGATCATAAGCAACTGGCTTGTTTACTGAACTTGGTAGTCTTTTTGCTAATACAGATGTAATAGCTGCAGTAAGTGTAGTCTTACCGTGGTCAACGTGACCCATTGTTCCTACGTTAACGTGAGGCTTGGTTCTGTCAAAATTCTCTGCCATGTGATTTGTCTCCTAGAGATTATCTTTATTAATATTACTTTAGCATGGGCATATAAAGCTCACACGAGTTACAGGGTTAATTCTACCAGATTGATATGAAGTTTGTAAAGGGTTCTTCCGCTGTTTGAGCGTTGTCATATACCACAGCTTCAGTAACTACCGTATTTTTGATGCTAAAGTTAGCCAAAAACTTCTGTTCACAATTAGCCTGTCTCTCTTCTGCAGTACGGGACATGTTGATATTACTAATAACACAATTATCGACAGTCGCCTTTATAGCTGCAGCGTATCTACCTGCTTCAGGAGTAGCTGAAGATTGATTGATTATATTTTGGTCTCTGTATTCACAGCCAATGCAATCGTTTCCTGTTACTGTTCTGGCAATCTTGTCTATAATTTTCATATAACTCCTTGTATCTGAGTAAAGGCTACAAGCCTAAATCCTTGTTACTGTCTTCAATTATGAAGCTGGTTTGCACTACTGATTCCATCGAGCTCATACCTATTCTGCTTCTTAATGATGTTCTTGCAGAAATAGCTCTTGTTCTTTCGGCATGAATGGCTACAGCGGCTGCCGATATACCAATAGAGCATACCGCCAACACGCCATCAATTATTCGTTTTACGCCATTTTCGATTGGTGTTGATTCAGGATTTGGCATTTCGACTATTTAGCGTTTTTAGCAATGATTGCTTCAGCAACGTGATTAGGAACGTCTGCATAGTGGTCAAGCTCCATGCTTGAGCTAGCGCGACCTTGAGTAGAACTTCGCAGGTTAGTCGTATAACCAAACATTTCACCCAAAGGTACAAAGGCTGTAATTTCTTTGATGCCTGAGCTTAGGTCTTCCATAGTTTCGATACGTCCACGCTTGCTGTTCAAATCGCCAATGACGTCACCCATGAAGGCTTCAGGAGTAACAACGACTACTTTCATGACTGGTTCCATCAATACTGGGCCGGCGGCTTTAACACCAGCTTGTAAGGCCATTGATCCGGCAATCTTAAAGGCCATTTCGTTTGAGTCAACATCATGATAGCTACCAAAGTATAGTTCAGCCTTGATATCAACGACTGGATAGCCAGCCAAAACACCGTTATTCATAGCTTCGATAATACCCTGTTCTACAGGCTTGATATATTCGCTTGGCACAGTTCCACCCTTGATAGAGTTAATGAACAAGAATCCTTTACCAGATTCGTTAGGACTAAGTCTTAGCCAAACGTCACCGTACTGACCACGACCACCTGATTGACGGATAAATTTACCCTGAATCTCAACGTTTTCTTTACGAATAGTCTCACGGTATGCAACCTGTGGTTGGCCAATGTTAGCTTCAACACCAAATTCGCGCTTCATACGGTCGACAATGATTTCTAGGTGAAGCTCACCCATACCCTTAATGATAGTCTGGCCAGTTTCTGCGTCACCCTTAACCTGGAATGTTGGATCTTCTTCTGCCAAGCGGTGCATAGCAATGCCCATTTTTTCTTGGTCAGCTTTAGTTTTTGGTTCAATCGCAATTGAAACTGGAGGATCTGGGAAAGTGATGCTTTCAAGTACGATTGGACTAGCTGGGTCAGTCAAAGTGTTGCCAGTAGTAGTCTGCTTAAGGCCAACGATGGCAGCGATATCACCAGCGCCAACTTCTGTAACGTCTTCTCGTTTGTTGCCGTGCATACGAACGATTCGGCCAACACGCTCTTTTTCGCCGTTAGAGCTGTTCAAAATATATGATCCAGCTACGACTTTACCAGAATAAACACGGAAGAAACAAAGCTTACCAACAAATGGGTCGGTAGCGATCTTGAATGCCAAAGCAGAGAAAGGTTCATCTTCAGTAGGTTTACGTTCTACTTTGTCGCCAGTCTTTGGATGTGTACCCCAGTTAGAGCCACGATCAAGAGGAGATGGCAAGAAATCGTTTACTGCATCAAGAACTTTTTCGACGATAACACCACGACCGTCGCCACCAGTAACTGCAAAGAATTTACCAGTCAAGACTGCTGTACGAACGGCTTGACGAATTTCTGCTTCAGACAGACCTTCTTCGCCAACTTCAAAATACTTCTCTAGAATGACTTCGTCTTCAGCAACAGCGTTTTCTACCAATAAACTGCGGTAGCGCTTACATTCTTCAACCATATCAGCAGGAACTTCGCCTTCAACTAGTTCGTGATCTGTGAACTCTTTGTAGGTGTAAGCCTTCATTGAAATCAAGTCAACTAGACCATTAATGCTTTGCTCGAATCCAATAGGAATATGGATTGGGAATGCGCGCTTGTTCAATCGGTTATGAATTGATTCAAGGGACTTATAAAAATCACCACCAGTTTGGTTAATCTTGTTAATAAAACAAATACGAGGCACGCCGTATTTGTCGGCTTGGCGCCATACAGTCTCAGACTGTGATTCGACACCCATTTTACCGTCAAAGACAGTAACAGCACCGTCAAGAACGCGTAGAGAGCGTTCTACTTCAACAGTAAAGTCAATGTGTCCTGGTGTATCGATAATGTTGATTTTGCAGTTCTTCCAGAAACAAGTAACAGCTGCAGAAGTAATAGTAATACCGCGTTCTTTTTCTTGCTCCATCCAGTCAGTAGTCGTTTCGCCTTCATGAACAGCACCAATTTTGTGCTTTAGTCCAGTACGGTAAAGAATACCTTCAGTGGTAGTAGTTTTGCCGGCGTCAATGTGAGCAATGATGCCGATATTACGAACGTTGTCTAATGTGAACTTCTTTTCTGCCATATGTCCTCTATCCTTGCATCAAACTTAATATTCCGTTTACTTCTATTCTTCTATAGTCACAGCCTTCGTCCGACTGCCTGGAGTGTAACTCCGCCTGGACATGTCTTATGTCTGTTATGCGTTGTTGTGACTCTTCATTTTCCATGATTGTCTTCACGTTATCAGCGGCTGTTTCAAAATATACACCGCAGAGAACTTTCTTTTCACAACTGTTACAAGGTGCGAATTCACTCATTTGTCGCCAATCGTTTGTTCAATATTATTTGAATTACTAACTGGTCTTGGCATATGTTAGAACCTTGCGAAATGGGCGAAAGCACGGTTGGCGTCAGCCATCTTGTGTGTGTCTTCTCGCTTCTTAACGGCAGCGCCGGCATTATTGTAGGCTTCGACGAATTCAATAGACAAACGGTCGGCCATGCCGATACCTTTGCGAGATCGAGCTGCTGCTACAAACCACATTGTTGTAAGGTGATTCTGGCGTTGGCCCTTAACTTCAAATGGGATCTGATAGTTAGCTCCACCAACACGTCGAGAACGAGTCTCCATGTGTGGCTGAACGTTCTTCATAGCCTGTTCGAATACTTCTAGAGGATTCTCAACTTTTAGCTTGTCAGCTGCTTTCTGTAGTCCTTCGTAAACTAATCTTTCAGCTAACTGCTTTTTGCCGTCTAGCATGATGCGGTTAATAAGTCTCTGTACTGCTACTGAGTTGTACAAGCGATCTGGTTTGATGTCACGTACTAGTGACTTGGTCTTCTTGCGTGGCATTAAATTGCTCCTAATGGGTTGTTACTGATGAATTCTGTGATTGCTAAGCCTGCTAATGCGGTAGTTGTTCGCTCGTCGCTTTGTATAGTCGCTTCAACTATAGCTCTACCAAATCTTAAAAAATCATCGTGACTCTTAGGACTTAGTTCTGCTTTTTCCTCATTGTAAGGACGTATCGGCAATACTTCGACAGATCTTTCGAGGCTTAGCTCGGTCATTACTTAGATTCCTTCTTTGCGCCGTACTTACTTCGTCCGTTTTTGCGGTCTGCAACACCCTGAAGGTCAAGCGTTCCACGAACGATGTGATAACGAACACCAGGAAGATCCTTTACTCGACCACCACGTAGTAGTACTACGGCGTGTTCTTGCAAGTTATGGCCTTCTCCACCAATGTAAGCCCAAACTTCCTGACCATTAGTCAGACGAACTCGTGCTACTTTACGAAGCGCTGAGTTAGGCTTTTTAGGAGTTTTGGTTGTTACCTTAACACAAACACCGCGCTTTAGTGGCGCTGGCTTGTCGTAACTCTTAGTTTTAAGGTTATTGACGATGCGTTGAAGAGCCGGTGACTTAGACTTCACGGCTGCTCTGGTGCGAGGCTTGCGAACTAGTTGGTTGATTGTTGGCACTGGCGAAATTCTCCTTAAGAACTTTGCAGTTGTGAAGCTGAAGATTGTGATAAGTTCGAGGTCAGCACCTCTAACTTATACCGTCCCAGCCTCACACTGCGTAGTGAAATGAAACTCTAAACAAGATTGTAACAGATTGACCGCTATTCGGCAAGCGCTTCTGCTTCTAGCTCGGCCTCGGACTTGTGTCCAGTTCCTACTGGAATTCGTCGTCCGAGAATAACGTTTTCCTTCAAGCCGAATAACTTGTCGACTTTTCCGCTCGTAGCTGCACCGATCAAAACACGTGTAGTGTCCTGGAAACTTGCAGCACTCAAGAACGAATCTGTTGAAAGTGAAGCTTTAGTAATACCAAGTAGTAACTGAACATACTTAGCTGGCTTCTTGTCGTCAGCGGTTAGTTCTTCATTAGCTTCAACGACTGCCAATTTACTGACAACGTCGCCGATAACAAACTTACTATCGCCTGTTTCTTCTATCTGTACTCGACTAAACATCTGTCTAACAATAACTTCAAGGTGCTTGTCGTTAATGTTTTGACCCTGTGATGCAAAGATCTTCAAAATATCGTTCATGATATAGCGCTGAGTCGCCTCAACACCTTGCAATGCCATCAACTCGTGCAAGTTGATTGAACCGTTAGTAAGTCTTTGACCAGCTACTGCTGTGTCGCCGTCTTTAACGAGAACTTGCTTGTAGCTTGGGATTTCGTAGCGAGCTACACTCTGCTTAGTAGGTGATATCGTGATCAACTTCTTGGTAACATGAGCTTTGCCAGCAACTGGTGAGATCAATGGATCGCTACCGTCTTCAGCAGAAGCAACGATGTCGCCAATTGCTACTTCAGCATTATTCTTGATTTGATTAATTCTACCAGCAACAGCTAGTTCAACAATCGCATCTTCTGAGGCTGTAATCTGTACTACGTAATGGTCGCCGTCTTCCCAAACTGAAACTGCTCCACCAAGTTCGCTTAAGAATGCCTGACCCTTTGGAGTACGAACTTCGAACAATTCTTCGACACGTGGAAGACCTGTAGTGATGTCTTCACCCGCAACACCACCGGAGTGGAATGTCTTTAGAGTTAGCTGTGTACCTGGCTCACCGATACTTTGTGCAGCAATAACACCGGCTGGGTGATATGCAGCAACTAATTCGCCAGTAGCTGGGTCTAGTCCGTAAGACTTACGAGACACACCCTTAACACTAGTACAACTTAGAACGCTCATGATCTTAACACCATCTAGAGTGCTGTCATCTTCAATTGCTTGAGATATTTCGATAGTGATTAACTCACCTTTTTTGACTAATTTTGCAATATTTTCAGCTGCGAATCGTCCGCGTAATCGTGAACCATATGGTACGCCGATTTCTTCTGAGTCGCTTCGGAAAATTGGGAATCCTGGGTCAGCAACATCTTCAGCAATTGTGAATACGTCTTGGCTGACATCTACTAGACGACGAGTTAGATATCCTGAGTCGGCAGTCTTAAGGGCTGTGTCGATCATACCCTTACGTGAACCACGAGTAGCAGTAAAGTACTCTAGTGGAGTTAGACCTTTTTTGTAGCCTGACTTGATAGGAAGTTCGATTGCACGACCAGTTGCATCAGTTGTTACACCTAGCAAACCGACAGCCATCTTAACCTGACTAATGTTACCGCGAGCACCAGATATAACAGCGATAGCCATTGAGCTATCTTCTGTAGCAAACTGCTCACTTAGAGTCTGTTGGATTTGAGCGTCAGCCTTCATCCAAGTATCAACTGTTAAGCGATATCGTTCATCTTCTGTAATGAAACCTTGGTCATATTGGTCACTGATTTCTGTAGTCTTATCTTCACCAGCCTGAATCATTGCATCAAGAGTTGGAATGTCACTAAAGTCATTCATACCCATTGAGATACCAGATTTAGTAGCGTACAAGAAGCCAATGTCTTTCAAATCATCTGCAATAGTAGCAGTTATTGATTGACCGTACTTCTGGTATGACAATGCTACAACTTGCTGCAACTTCTTCTTGGTCATTGTTTCATCCTGGAACGGGAAATCTTCTGGGAAAATTTCGTTAAACAATACGCGTCCTAGAGTCGTTTCAACCATAGCACCACGGAATGGCAAACGTACTTTTGCTTGCAATTCGATAACACCGCTGTCGTAAGCCATTATAGCTTCGTTAATACCAGAGAATGACTTCTGTTCAGCCTGCGCACCTGGGCGCTCGTATGTTAAGTAGTAACAACCAAGAACGATATCTTGTTCGATGTGGAGGATTGGTGAACCGTCTGCTGGCTTAAGCAAGTTCTTGCTTGCAACCATGATGTCACGAGCTTCGGCCTGTGCGGCGTCAGAAAGTGGCAAGTGGACAGCCATTTGGTCACCGTCGAAGTCGGCGTTGAAGCCTTTACATACTAGTGGGTGAAGCTGGATAGCCTTACCTTCAATTAGAATCGGTTGGAAAGCTTGGATACTTAAACGGTGAAGTGATGGCGCACGGTTTAGTAACACGTACTTGCCTTTAATAACTTCGTCGAGAGCATCCCATACAGCGATTTCACCAGCTTCAATCATGCGAGTTGCGCTACGAATGTTATGTGCAAACTCGTTTGTGATTAGGTGACCGATTACAAATGGCTTGAATAGTTCAAGCGCCATCATCTTTGGCATACCACATTGGAAAATCTTAAGTTCTGGACCAGCAATGATTACTGAACGACCAGAGTAGTCAACACGCTTACCGAGTAAGTTCTGACGGAATCGTCCTTGCTTACCCTTCAACATATCGCTAAGTGACTTAAGACGGCGTCGCTGACCTGTAGCGGCAACAGCACGACCTGAACGAGCGTTGTTGTTGTCGATTAGAGCGTCAACTGCTTCTTGAAGCATGCGTTGTTCGTTACGACGAATAACTTCTGGAGCGTTCAAATCAATCAATTTCTTCAAACGATTGTTACGGTTAATGACTCTTCTATAAAGGTCATTGAGGTCTGATGTCGCAAAACGACCACCAGTTAGCTGAACCATAGGGCGAAGATCCGGAGGGATCACTGGCAATACTGTGACACACAAGCTACTTGGCTTGATGCCGGCACGGTGCATGCTTTCTAGTAATCGAAGTCGCTTCATGATCTTCTTCTTGCGAAGACCCTTAGTTTCTTCAACTTCTACGTTTAGATCCTTGATTAGATCTTCTAGGTCAACAGTTTCTAGAATGTCTTTTAGTGTTGAGCCACCCATTCCAACCTTAATCAAAGCCTGGAAATTATCTGGTAGGTTACGGTAATCAGTTTCACCGATAAGTCGTAAACGCTCTAAACCTTGAAGCTGTTCTTTTGCTAGTTCGTAGTCTGCAATAAGTTCTTCGATTTCTTTAGTTTGAGCTGCTGCTAATGATTTAACATCAGCGTTCTCAGCGTGAGCATCG
This sequence comes from Candidatus Saccharimonadota bacterium, assembly GCA_037137935.1. Taxonomy (GTDB): domain Bacteria; phylum Patescibacteriota; class Saccharimonadia; order Saccharimonadales; family AQU-01; genus CALRGT01. Next base: position 29,430 of record JBAXJI010000006.1, read on the forward strand.
TTTTCGTAGCGCATTCGAATTGCTTCTTGTGCTGCTACGTATTGAGCTTCTTTGTCGGCTAGAATAGTATCGCGCTTTGCAGTATCAGCTTCTTTGATGATGTAACTGGCAAAATAAGCAATTCTTTCCAAGTTCTTAACAGTCATGCCAAGTACTAGGCCAATTGCTGACGGTGTACCACGAAGGAACCAAATATGTGCAACTGGACTTGCTAGGGTAATATGACCCATTCTCTCACGTCGTACGATGCTTTTGGTGACGATTTCGCCGTTCTTGTCGACTGCTGCTTCTCGGCTGCGCATACCCTTAAACTTAGCGTCATGTGGGTTTATATCTTTTACAGGTCCAAAGATTCTTTCGCAGAATAGACCATCGCGCTCAGGCTTCTGAGTGCGGTAGTTGATTGTTTCTGGCTTAGTAATTTCGCCGTGTGACCATTCCAAAATATCAGTAGGGCTGGCGACAGCTAATCTAACTGCGTTAAAATCGGCGATATCTGTACTGTTGTTGTATCTTCGCATCATAGTGCTGATCCTCCTTCGTTATCGTCATCCTTGGCAGTAACATCCTGACCGTCTTCGTCATCAGTTAAAGTTACAGTAAAGTCTTGGTCGTTTTCTATTTCATCTATTCCACCAACTGGCATATCTGAGTCAAGTTCTAGTTCTAGAAATTCGTCAGCTACTGCATCAGTCGTAACATCTACAGCTGAAGCCATATCCATTGGTACATCTACTACTGGTAAGTGAGCGGCTTCTTCTTTAATGCTTGCTGCAAGAACTTTTTCGGCGTCAATTATTGCATCGGCAGTCATCAAGTCAACTTTAAGACCTAGACCCTGCAATTCCTTAACTAACACGTTAAAGCTTTCTGGCACCTTTGGTCCAACAATTTCTGTACCCTTAATGATTGATTCGTAAGCCTTTGATCGTCCGTAAACGTCGTCTGACTTAATAGTCAACATTTCTTGTAGAGTATGTGAAGCACCATAAGCTTCTAGAGCCCAGACTTCCATTTCTCCAAATCTCTGACCACCGTTTTGAGCTTTACCACCTAGTGGCTGCTGAGTAACCATAGTGTATGGTCCAGTTGATCGAGCGTGAATCTTATCTGCGATCATGTGATTTAGCTTAATCATGTACATTGAGCCAACAGTAGTTCGCTCTCTAAATGGTTCACCAGTTCGGCCGTCAAATAGTTGCTGCTTGCCGTCTTCTGGTAGTCCAGCTTCGTTTAGCAGGTTGCGAATTTTGTCAACGCTAACACCGTTAAATGATGGGCTAGCAACATTAATACCAAGTATCTTAGCAGCGATGCCAAGGTGAGTTTCAAATAGCTGACCCATGTTCATACGAGAAGGAATACCTAGTGGGTTTAGCACGATATCTACTGGCATACCAGCTTCGTTAAATGGCATGTCTTCTACTGGTAGAATACGAGCGATAACACCCTTGTTACCGTGACGTCCACCTAGCTTATCGCCGACAGCAATTTTACGCATCTGAGCTACGAAGATCTGAATCTGCATCAAAACACCAGCCTTAAGCTCGTGTCCATTAGCTCGTGAGAATACTTTTACACCAACAACTTTACCGTGTTTACCGTTACTCATACGTTGTGAAGTATCACGAACTTCCTTAGCTTTTTCACCAAATATAGCTCGTAGCAATCGTTCTTCAGAACTTAGCTCCTGTTCGCCCTTAGGAGTAATCTTACCTACTAGAATATCGCCAGGATGTACTTCGGCACCAATTCGGACAATTCCGTCGTCATCAAGGTGTCTCAAAGCTTCTTCTGAAACATTTGGAATATCTCGTGTGACAATTTCAGGCCCTAGCTTAGTTTCTCGAACTTCGGTCATGAAGTCGACGATATGAATAGATGTCAAAGTATCATCTTCGACTAATTTGCGAGAAATGATGATAGCGTCTTCAAAGTTGTATCCAGACCATGGCATGAATGCAACAGTTAAGTCTTTACCAAGAGCTAGCTCACCACCAGCAACTGACATACCTTCACTTAAAGGATCGCCAGTTTTAACTTTGTCGCCAGTACTGACAACAACTTTGTGGTTGATACAAGTGCCTTCGTTGCTGCGTACATAGTGTTGTGGGTGATATTTAACGGATCGTTCTTTGTACTTAACGACGATTTCATCAGCGCTTGCACTCAAAACTTCACCATCTGCTTCAGCCACAATAAGTTGACCAGTGTTACGAGCTGCGATACCTTCCATTCCAGTACCAACAATTGGTGCTACAGGAACAATAAGAGGTACAGCTTGGCGTTGCTGGTTACTACCCATCAATGAGCGATAAACGTAGTTCTTTTCAATAAACGGAATTAATGCAGCACTAGAACCAATAATCTGGCGTCGTGATGCATCCATGTGAGTAACTTCGTTAGCGTCAACTTCTCCAGAAGCTAGATACTTACGTACACTTACGCGCTCGTCAACGAAGTAACCGTCACCATCAATATCTTCAGTAGCACTGGCAATAACTGCCTGTTCTTCGTCTGAAGCGTCAAGATAAACGATTTCTTTAGTAACTTTAGCGCGTACTGGCCATGTAGCCTGCTTCTTAACTGCTGCTAATTTCTTGGCATTGTCAGCTGTTATAGTAGCGCCTGCCTTAACGATAACTTTACCTTTTTCGTCTTCAAGGTTTACTGAAGCTTCATATCCAACTGACTTTGCAGCAGAAACAGCGTTAATTACCTTGCGGTAAGGTGTTTCAATAAAACCATAGTCATTAATACGAGCATAGCTAGCAAGGTTTAGCACCAAACCGATGTTGGCACCTTCAGGTGTTTCTACAGTACAAATACGTCCGTAGTGAGTTGCGTGTGCATCACGAACTTCAAAACCTGCACGTTCACGCGACAAACCGCCAGGCCCCATAGAGCTTAGGCGTCGCTTGTGAGCAAGTTCGCTGAGTGGGTTAATCTGATCCATGAACTGTGACAATTGTGAGCTTGCGAAGAACTCGCGTACAGCAGCAACAATTGGACGAGCGTTGATCAACTGAGCTGGTGACACTGTTTCGATTTCACTCATACTCATACGATCCTTAGTATTTCGTTCCATTCGTAGCAAACCAATACGGAACTGGCGCTGAACAAGTTCACCAACCAATTTAACGCGTCGGTTAGCTAGACTGTCAATATCATCAGCTGGTTCTTGAGTATTATTAAGACGAATAATTTCGGCAATAATCGCTATCAAATCTTCTAGACGCATAACGCGCTTCTCTAGTACATTTGGTACATCAAGATTCAAACGCTTGTTTATCTTATAACGACCAACTTTACTAAAGTCGAATCGTTTGTAGTTGTAGAACATGTTCTCTAGTAGTGAACGGGCATTCTCTACTGTAGCTAGATCACCTGGTCGCAAACGGCGATAAACCTCAATCAAAGCTTCGTTATTAGCTTTAGCTGGGTCTTTTTCCATTGTTGCTTCTAGATAGTTGAGTTTACCTTGGTCGACATGAGCAAAAGATTCGCGCATCTGAATGTCAGTCATACCTAGTGCACGTAATAAAGTCGTGATAGGAATCTTGCGCTTACGGTCAATCTTAACAAAAATAGCACCATTAGCGGCGGTCTCGAACTCTAACCATGCGCCACGGCCAGGGATAACTTTGGCGCCGTATAGATTGTGAGAACCTTTATTGTCGGCAGTAAAGAACACACCAGCTGAACGAATCAACTGGCTTACAACAACACGCTCAGCACCGTTAATAACGAAAGTTCCGCGAGTCGTCATCCATGGGTAATCACCAAGGTAGATTTCCTGCTCTTTTACTTCGCCAGTAACTTTGTTTGTCAAAACAACAGTTGCTTTTAGAGGTGCGTCATAGCTAACGTTGTTCTCGCGTGCTTCTGCTTCTGACAATTTTGGATCTTCAAAACGATAATCCTTGAACGATAGGGTGAGTTTTGTTCCTGTGTAGTCATCAATGGGACTAATCTCGGCTAATAGTTCGCCTAGGCCTTCTTCTACAAACCATTGGAATGATTTGTTTTGGTGATCGACTAGATTTGGTAGATCCAAACTGTCATCGGTCTTTGTATAAAATACTCGTTCTTTAGGTGTTGTTGTTATCGCTTTAGCCATGCTAATAAAGTACTCCCTGCTTAACCTTAAACTTAGTGTTATTTATAATTTTTCGGTGCCCGAATAGAGAACTTTTTGGTTTTATATTTGTAGCGCGAAGATTACTAAGTCGGCTTTTTGGTGCACGATAACTGATCAGAAATAAGTGCACATACTTACTTATACTACTTCTTATCTTATAGCTTAGCTAACAATTAAGCTTGAGTCAAGGATTAATAACAATTTATTCATTTTGTCATTGATACATTTATGCATTAATTTGGCATTTGTCATTTGGCATTTATTTAGACATTTGGTCATTTTGTCATTGTAGCTTCAGCGAAAAATGATAAATGATAAATTAATGAGTCAATGATCAACGTATCAATGCGTCAATTATGTCTTATTTGTTTATAACCTTGTCAACTACGCCATATTTCTTGGCCTCGTCGGCTGTCATCCAATAATCGCGTTCCATATCTTCGGTAATCTTCTTAACTGTTTGGCCAGTATTACGAGCCATTATTTCATTAAGCCGGTGTTTAATACGAAGAGATTCTTTGAGGTCGATTTCCATATCCGTTACTTTACCCCTAGTGCCGCTTGATGGTTGGTGGATCATAACAGTAGAGTTGGGCAATATCGTGCGCTTACCCTTTTTGCCACTACTTAGCAAGAATGCCGCTGCGCTGGCCTGCACGCCGATGCCTACTGTCTGGATATCGCTCTTAACATATTGCATAGTGTCATAGATGGCTAGGGCGTCGTAAACACTACCGCCAGGGCTATTAATATATAAGAATATGTCTTTGTCGTTACTTTCGTTGTCCAGGAATAATAGCTGCGCAACAATCAAGTTGGCAGTATGTTCGTTAACATCTTCGCCCAAAAATATAATTCTGTCGCGTAGTAAGCGGCTATAAATATCGTAGGCGCGCTCCATACGACCTTCACCTTCAATAACAGTCGGTATTAGTGCAGATCTAGTGGGTCTAAGGAGTTCACTCATAGTAAAAATTGTACAGACCGAATTAGCACTCGTCAATAGTGAGTGCTAATTATTTAACACTACTTGGCTAGAGCGTAGGCAACGATAGCATCAACAGTTTTTTCTGTCATGATACGGCCTTCAATGTCGCGGCGGTTATCTGGAGATGTCAGTTGTTCACGCATTGCTGGGTCAGTATACTGGCCTTTTAGCAGTTCTATTCTGATATCTACTTCGTCAGAAGTAAAGGTTATCTTTTCTAGTTCGGCTATTTCGGCTAACACTAGGCCAGTTTTAATAGATTCTTCGGCTGCTGGTCGATTCTGAGCACGATGTTGCTCTTCGCTAACGCCCTCTTCAGCCAAGTGTTCTTGCCATGTTTGACCACGATACAATAGGTTTTTGCGCTCTTCATCCTCTGTGCGTTGTACTTGATCTTCTATCATAGTTTGAGGAATAGTAACTTTTGACTTAGCTGTAATTTCTGCAAGTAGTTCGTTTTCGAGATTCTTTTGGGCGTCTGCTTCGCGCTCAAATGTCAATTGCTTCTTGATGTCGTCTTTAAGTGCTTTAAGAGTTTCAAAAGGTCCAGCTTTACTTGCAAAGTCGTCGTCAGCTTTTGGTAATTTAAGTTCGTTGACTGTATGAATTTTGGTCGTAAAGGTAACTTTTGTCCCTGCCAATGCTTTTGCCTGATAATCCTTCGGGAATACGATATCAAAAGTCTTTTCTTCGCCAGCTTTTAAGCCGATAAGTTCTGGTTCGAATCCAGGAATCAAACTGTTGCTACCAATAGTTAATGGATAATCCTTGGCTTCAGCTCCAGCAATATGTACGCCTTTAGCGTCTACGCCAGTAAAGTCGATGATAACTTCATCGCCATCTTTTGAGGCTCGCTTAACTTCAGACTTCTCGGCTAGTCTAGTCTGCAGGTTGTTGATTATAAGAGTTACATCCTCGGCAGTTACTGCTACAACTTTTAGAGCTTTTTTGATCTTTTTGTAGTCAGCAAGCTTAATTTCACCAAGAACTTCTACCTTAGCCTCAAATTCTAGCACTGTAAAAGGTACGAACTTTTTAAGTGAAACTTCTGGATTAGCGACAGGGCGCAAGCCTTCAGCTTTAATTGCATCAGTGTATAGTCGGTTAATTGCTTCGTCCAAGAAGTCAGATTGCAACATATTTGAGTCAACTTGCTTTTCGACAATTGCTAGAGGTGCCTTACCAGCACGAAAGCCAGGTATCTTCATGTCTCGTGCCATATGTCGAAGTGTATGATCTTTGGTTTTTGCCAAGAAAGCTTCGTCAGCTGTTATGGTTAATGTGATTTTAGTTTCGGATTCGATTGATTTGTTTATACGCATGACTGAAGATTGTACCAATATTTAATGCCTTTTTCTAGCCTAATGAATTTTTTGTAGCAATAAAGCGCTGATAAAACCAAACCATACCACTTCAACAGCTAAGCCTCTGACAGTTTCGCTCACTTGTATTTTCTGTAAAAATCGCTGCACAGCACCATACTTATGTTTACGTTTTTTTAATACACTGACAAAAAACCATATCGATAATAAGTCTGGGCTAGCAGCGACAATCGCTCCAGCTATCATCAAAATATAGCCAGCGGGTTGAGTGAATATAAGGGCCAACAATACACAGGACGCTAAGGCAATATCTGTCAGAAGGACTGGCAAAAATACCTTTAAATCTTCTGGATCAACTCCAAAATGTGGAATCGAATCTAGTACCAAATGCGATAACAGCGCCAATGGCAGACATAAAATTGGGTTAGTAATAGTAGCAGCAATAAGTGCGCCGGTTACGACATGGTTTGTAGCCGTCATTTGCTTTGGTGGTAGGCTTTTACTGCGCTAGCAACATCTTCTACGGATAGAATTGATTCATGACCATCAGCTAAATTCTTAAGACTAAACTTTCCGTCTGCTAGTTCTTTGTCGCCAATAAATAAGACGAAGTTTATGTTCTTTTTTACCGCGTTTTTGATTTGATCGCCAGGCTTACGACCGGATGTGTCGACAGCCACATTTAGGCCCTGACTGCGCATGCTAGCAATTGTAGCTTGTGCAGCATTATAAACATCACCGACTAGAACAACATAAATATCTGTAACAACTTTTAGCTCCGGCATAAGGCCATGACTAGTCAAAAAGTTAGCGATAGTCACGTCACCCATTCCAAAACCAACTGTTGGGACTGGCTCAACACCAAATAATCCAACTAAACCATCGTAACGACCACCACCGAACATTGAACGATTGTTTTCTGGGTCTGTGTCCATTACTTCAAAAACAATATCGGTGTAATAATCAAAGCCTCGCATGATCGTAATATCAAAGACGGCATTGGTGATACCAGATGACTGCAAAAGATCTATTAGTTTCTGTAGCTCAACAGCTGATGTGTTGTCGGCAACTTCAGATGGTAATTGGTCTAGAGCCTTAACACTCAACAAATCAACAAGTTTTTGCCCAGTGTTGCTACTCCGTTGTGAATCGCTTAAAACATCATCAATTTCTTTTTGGAATACTTCAGCAGATACTTTATGCATATGGTCAATGATTTTTGCGACGCGCGTTGACAGCTCGGCGTCAAAACCTAAGTAATCTGCCAATAAATAGTCCATCAACTTACGACTATTGAGCTTAACAGCGTACATATCGCGTTTGGCTCCATAACCCTGCATGACTGCGTCGGCCAAAGCTATAACTTCGTGCTCCGCCTCAAGTCCTTTAACGCCAAATATATCTACATTTAATTGCCAGTGCTCGCGTAGTCTGCCACGCTGCGGTCTTTCATAGCGCATAAGATTAGGGATACTGTACCAGCGCAGAGGATAACCAAGCTCTTGACGACGGCCGGCTACCATTCGGCTAACAGTTGGCGTCATTTCGGGGCGAATCGCAACCTGGCGGCCACCACGATCAGTAAACAAGTAAGTCTGTTCGCTGACGATCTCCGCTCCACTCTTAGCTTGGTAAAGTTCTATAGGCTCAAGTATTGGCGCGTCGTATTCCTCATAGCCAAAGCGCTCAGAAACAGAGCGCATCACTCCAAAAATATAATTTTGAGTGCGCTTTTCGTCAGGATAGAAATCCCGTGTGCCTTTGTATGGTTGTGTTGTTAGTGCCATTGTTGATTCTATTATATAGGAATGTGGCCATTCCTTCACCTACCTAATTTAATTAGCTAGCATGATGCGCATAATCCTTAGAATTCAATATATTAGCTACTACTTAAATGCGTTCTTTTTCGGTATACCCTTTACGCTGCCTCTTTTTATCAACAAACGTACGGCCAATGAGGACCATGCTAAAACTACGGCCCAAAGGTATGGTTTATAGCCACCTTGAGCACCTAAGATTAACGACATTAATACACCGGCAGTCGTCACAATTACTGCAATTGTATGATAAAGCTGACCAATATCGCCGCGGTAGCTACGACTAGTCTCAAACCTAGACAATATAAAGCCCACTAGAGACATTATTGCTACGTATACTGAGACTACAAGTATCACGAAGCCGCTTAACTCTCCGCCTATGCCTAATGCCAAGTTAAAAAATAAGAAACATACTGGTGCAAAGAGTATGCTAAATCCTATATATATCTTTGATCTTGTTGTTAAATCCATCTTAAACTCCATCGTTAATTCCCTTTCTTATATAAACTATTTACTGCTAATTGATCGAATAAACTAATATTGCGCGCTGCAAAAGATTTAAGCAAGCGCATACCGAGCGGAGACAAAGTATAAAGTTTAAGTTTTGGTCCGTTATTATTTGCGACCTCACGCAAGTTTACGAGTTCTAGGTCGTAATGCTTCCGCAATACTCTATAAAATGACTGCTCAGTTGCTGTGTACGAATTATTGGTTAACTGTTCTACACGAGTCTTGATTTTTGATACTTCAAGTTCTGCGTCTTGTAATGCTACAAAAGTCCAAAAGGTAAGAAGACCTTGCTTAAAGATATCTTCCCAGTCGACTAATAATTTGTCTTCGTAATTTAGTTTCATATCAGGGTGTATTATACACCTAGTATAATACATGTCAATACTTTTTAATCTAAAGGACATGTCGGGTCTTTTTTGCCCCTAATTACGATCAGTTATATGCCTCATTTATTGGTTTTTTACTTTGTTATCAGAGTATGCGCTTTGATTTTGTAATACGAGATATGCTTAGATGGAACTCAGCTAGTTGTCTATGTATAATGTATTTATGTTGCAAGTATTAGAGGGTTCAACCTCTAACAGGGTGGAGGAATGTGATATCGCACATTAACATCTATGAAGTTTTATTTATTATTTGCGATCTAAATTAAATGGATGCCAGACGGGCATTTAGGTGAAGTGATTATTGCTACACCAGAATTATTAAAGGCAAAGAAAATAGCACACTCACTTTATGAACAGGCTCAAAATACTAATGATTTGGCGTTAATCGATAAATTAAACCAACAACAACGCGAGATATATGCTCAAGCCGAGGCGGCTACGGTTAAACGTTTAGCTTCTTCTTCAGATATGATAACTGCTCGTGATAATCGACCAACATTAAACGGTTCACCTGTTAATAAATTAGTAGCTTCTCCAGTCGTACCATCCGACACGAATTTAACTGGAACATCTTCTAATTCAAAGAATGTGGTCCCTGGAGATGTGAATTTGAAATCTGTCATTGATAATAAACCTTTCAATAACATTATAACAGGAGTAGATGCTATTTTTTAGCGACACAGGTGCTTGTCAAGTGCTTATGTTATTTTCGCCCACCCCTGTAAAAAAGTATATTATACAATAACGGGTTTTAGGCTTCTTTTTTATTGCCCCTAATGACTTTTTCAGTAAGATGTTCGCTCTTAGCGGTCATTGGGATTTCAGTTGTTACCCAAATATCATCATCTTTGCACTCATAAGTAACTTTATCGTATTCTCCAAAGTCCTTACCTGTCTTGAAGTTGTTCGTTATTTCCCAACGAACCTTACGCATATTTTTATTACATTGAGGACACTGCATACTATAATATTACACCTTACTAGTACTGATTTCTATAGTGTAATTTCAAACGAGTGAGTATTGCTTACTTCCAATTCGTCAACTTTTTCATTGGGCAAATTATTTGAGATTGCGTATATGATTCGAGCAATCGCTTGATGAGTTACCACTAGAACACTTGTTTCTGACCTCTGCTTCAAATCTTGCAGAAATGCTACGACTCGTAATTTTTCGTCCTCAAAAGACTCACCATTATTGAGTCGCACGGTCCATCTGCTATCAGCACTGCGTCGTGCCTCGCGGAATTCACTAACAGGTTTGCCCTCAAATCCTGTAAGTACGTCATTTATTCTTGAGTCCTCAATAGTTGGAGCATTGTGATGTTGATTCACTATACGTGCCGTTTCTTTTGTTCTTGGAAACTCCGAAGTAATAACTAGCTCAAACTTTGCACCCTTGAGCGATTCAGCTAAAAGCTCTGCCTGTTCAGTCCCTTTGTCAGTAAGATACACATCGACCTTTGGACTATCATTACACAAACCCCGTACGTTGTAGTTGGTTTCTGCGTGTCTAGCAATATAGACTTTCATTTCGAAAGCTCCTCATAAGCAATTACGGCTCTTTCAATTTCATCTAAAAATGACGGTATGTACTCATCGGGCTTTGTTTTGACTTTCTCCACTAGTACTGAGCGTGATATAGCTACGAACTCGTCAACTTCTTCGTTCGGCTCTGGCACCTTATCACAGGCAGCTCCAGGGCGGCATACCCTTTCATAGCTATTACCCACAATAGTACAGCAACGTGATAATACTTGTCAAGCTTACGGTTTCTTTGCAAAGCTACTCTTATTGGTTGCTGAATATCTAGAAGTAAAAATAGTTACACCAGCCGTTCGACTTACTAAGTCTGAATCAACCTCAAAGTCAAAGAAGTCTGCTGTGTCGGAAACCGGATTATTTTCAGGATTGAGCCAAGGAGCCACTAACACTACTTTGCCAACCTTTTTATCTTTATTTTCACTTAACCAACGTACTAAGAACCCACCACCACAGCTATGACCAACCAATACTGTTTCAGGTGTAATATCAAATTTCTCAAATTCCTTTTTCCATACATCATAGCGTGGTGAGTATGGTTTTGGCGGTTCTATTGCTACAGCAAATACATCATTTATCTGTAACTGCTTAGATAGCCAAGGGAACCAGTGACCATTACTATTGGTTGGATACTTTGGATCATAATACTCGTCTTTATCTGGACGACCAGGGACTAGAATTGCGTTCTTCACAATTTAACTCTCACAAAAATCATTTCATGCTCATAATCAGTGGGGTTGTGTATCTTGTGTTGTGTATTTGCAGGGTATACAAATACATCGCCAGGAGCATAATCATACTCTCCGTCCTCGTCGTGTACCTCGCCTTCGCCTTTAATAACAACCATGATCTCCTCTGTGTCTGTATGATCGTGCCAGTCAAATGTTTTACCTGCTGGCAAATAGCCGTATGTCATCATCTCAAAGTGAGCACTTTTTAGGTGTTCGGGTGAGGCAAATACCCTTCTTGAGCCACTTCCACCATGTGCTTCCTCTTTCTGAATACTGTGTGCAGGTCGCTTGGTTATTTTCATTTAATTTGCTTTCGGTTAATCAATGTAATTGCATTGTAGGTATGCATTAGAGCCTCCAGATAGTCTCTTCATATATTGAATGCAGTTTGCAATTCTCTGTTGACGTGCAGCTTCTAATTCACTGGCAGATGACCCACTTGTTGGCTTTACTGCTGTGCCTATGTACACGGTTTTAATAATCGGTTCAATTGTATAGTCATCTGGTTTATAGTTTGTAGAGCCAAGGGTACAAGTAGATTTATATCCATCGTAGCCACCTATTGACGTAGTTTCACCGACATACAGACCTATAGTATTAACATACTCAGTTTCATACGGAATTGGTGTCTTTATGCATGAAAAAGGTACATACGGTTTAGATGTTGATGGGCTGCTAATTGGCGTACTATTAGCGCTACCAATGCTAGGTTTGCTCTTATTGTTTTGAGTTGTAGGCTGGCTCGTTACAGGGTTTAAGCCTTGAATGTTACTACTATCATTACTTGTCTTATTTTCTAGCGTAGTGTTACCTTGGTTCGCTTGTCGGTTACTATATTTCACATATGCGTACGAGCCAGTAAACAACATAAGAATATACACCCATAAAGCCAGACCAAGGTATATTAGTTTGTTCTTTCCTATAGACTTCTTAGCCTTGGCTGTCTTAAGAGTTAAAGTGTTGGGGTGTTTACTGGTTTGCTTTGTCATAATTTATTCATCTTTCTATCTAGACTTATACTCTTAAAGTCCGTTCCTATGCAAACAGATCTTATAATAGTCATCATATGCTCGTATACTAATGTCGTTAGAGTACTTAGACTTAGCATAGATTAACGCCTTCGCATTACAGCTTTTTCGTTCATTTGCTGGTCTAATGTATAGCCAAAAGAAAACAAAGATAATCAATATTACAATGCCGATTAAAATTAGGTAGCGGGCTGATATCTTAGTTCTTACCTTGCTAAGATTAAACTTGGGAAGATTAACCTTTTGGCCCAGTTTTTTTGATAAGGGTGTTTGTGTTAAATGAAATGAGGCGTTTTTTCGGCGTTCTGAAAGATCTTTTGATTTATTAACCTCCCGCTCAATCATAACTACCTCTCATGTTGTATTTGTATTATATACTCACGAGGTATATAAAGTACAATCAGTAATTATCCATCTTGTATTAGAGGGTTCCAGGGTGGAGGAATGTGATATCGCACATTAACATCTATGAAGTTTTATTTATTATTTGCGATCTAAATTGAATGGATGAAAGGACAGCGTCCGGCTTGCGCGCGGGCTAACCTTCACCCGCTGAAGCGGGTCTGAAGGTTCAAAGCTTATTCTCACCAAAATAAAACGACCCCTTTGGGGTCGGCTTATTTTGGTGCGGATGAAAGGACTTGAACCTTCACGTCTTGCGACACTAGCTCCTAAGGCTAGCGTGTCTACCAATTCCACCACATCCGCATGAACTAGTGTATTTTACGAAATTTTTCGATAAAAAGCTAGCGTTGCATCACCATATGATTTGAAGGCCAGTAAATCATAGTCATTTTCGTCCAATTTAAAAGCTTCGGTAGGAGGGAGAGAATAGACAATTAACCCACCTGTTTTGGCGTGTAGGGCTAATTTTTCTAATATATCTGGCTTAATGTCATCATAGGGTGGATCACAAAAAACTAAGTCATAACTATTGTCTGGGTTATTATCCGACCAAGCACTGGCGTTTGCGCGAATCAGTTTGATCTTGCCGGATAATGCTAGCGTTTTAATATTACGCACCACAGTGTCTTGGGCGTTGCGGTCGCTATCAATTGCGGTAGCGTGTTTTGCTCCCCGACTAAGGGCCTCAAACGACAGTGCGCCAGTACCACTAAAAGCGTCAAGCACGGTTAAATCCTCAATATCGCCAAGCGCATTAAACAATCCACCGCGAGCTTTTTCGCTCATTGGATGAGTTTTGTGGCCAGTAGGTGCTTCAAACTGTCGACCGCCGAGTCTGCCAGCGATTACTCTCATAACTTAGCTAGCCTCTACTGCTTTACTTGTTTTATTAGATACAAATTTAATTTTGGTGACTTTGCGACTCTTGTCTACTAGGCCTGCATCTACCATGGCACTATACCAAGTCAAAGTAACCGTCCGGATAATTACAGGTATCAGCTTCTGCCTAACCTCTAAAGTTAATTTGGCGTTCCAGCCAGTCACGCAGTAGCGGTCATACATATCCAGCACAGCTATCTCGCGTGCAGCACGCTTAAACCACTCTACTGGCCCAATATCTAGCATTATAAGGCGATCATGCTCTGTCGGTACGGCTTCACCAAAGCTAATTGGCTTGATAATACTAGCCACGCCAAATTCAAAAAAACCATGAGTCGATAGCAATCCACCGAATCCCCACATCTTCCAGTTATTACTAATCATTTCGCGCTTGGTGTTACCGGGCATTACAATTTTGCCCTTTAGAGTGTCTCTCGTTTCAATACCTTCTCCGCCACGAATTTCTGTTAACTTTTCCTCGTACGGGTAATGATGAGCCGGCGTCAAACCATCAACTAGTGCGTGCGCCAACCAAGCCGCCTCAAAAGCTGTTCGCTCCTTGTTGCCCTTCTTTAGCTCCAGCACTAACTGATCATAGTGGCTGGTAATAAGCTCGATAAACTTGTCGTTATCATCCTTGAACGGGCTGTAATAATGCCAAGGCTCATCTTTAGCCGGGCTTTTATTCTTTATACCATCAGGACCGTTTCGTCCTTCAAACTGCAGTATCTTACCGCCGCTAGGAAAAGCAAGATTGTCGTCTACCATACGGACAAGATGCCTCCGTGCTACTCTGTCGATTTTCTGATGAGCTCCCCAGATACGACCAGAAAACTTAGTTACTGTTGTGCCTGACCACATATGATAATTTACGACCGGTTAAGGTCGAATCCTTTGATTACTTAGTTTAGATTTGTGACTGCTCGCAATTTATTTACCCGTTGAGCAAGATGACTATATTGTAGCAGATTTTCGTCCTTATCTATGAAGCTTTGGGCAGATTCACGAGCGCTAGCAATTAGCTTTATATCACTGAGTTTTGCGACACGAAGATCGAGCTGACCGTGCTGCATTGTTCCGTATATTGCACCCGGCCCTCTCATTTCTAAATCTAGCTCAGCCAAAGCGAAACCATCAGACGAACTCTCTAACGCCAACAAACGACGACTAGGAGCCTTGGAGTCACCCATCATCAAATAACAGTAGCCTTGGTGTTCGCTTCGACCAACTCGGCCCCTCAACTGATGAATCTGAGCCAAACCGAATCGCTCGGCGTTCTCTATCAACATTACAGTGGCATTCGGCACATCTACACCAACCTCAATCACAGTTGTCGACACAAGAATATCTATCTTACCGGCGACGAACCGCTCCATGACTTCATTTTTCTCATCACTTTTAAGTTTACCGTGCATTAAACCAACCCGGCGATTCGCAAATGCCAACTTCATATCTTTATAGACTTTTTCGGCTGATGCAGCTACTAGTACTTCGGAATCAACAATAAGAGGCGTGACGACAAACATCTGTCTACCCTCTATTAGCTGTTTTTCGATTTTTTCGTAAAGCGCAGGACGTGAATTTGGAGAAGAGATTTTAGTAATTATAGTTTTACGACCTGCTGGCTTGGTATCGATGATAGAAATGTCCATTTCACCATACAAAGTCAGCGCCAAACTACGAGGAATCGGTGTGGCCGTCATACTCAAAACATGCAAGGCATGACCGGCCTTGGCTTGCAACTTCTTACGCTGTTCGACTCCAAAACGGTGTTGCTCATCTACAATTATTAAACCTAGTTTGTGCATATCGACCGACGATTGAATAAGAGCATGAGTACCTATCATAAACCTTATCTGGCCACTGGCTATTCTTTCTTGTGCTAGTTTTTTCTGAGCTGGCTTGAGTCCACCAACTAGTAAGCCAACTTGGTCAGCATAACCTAGAGGCGTCAACAAGCGGTGGATAGTGTCAGCGTGCTGTCTTGCCAAAAGCTCAGTCGGAGCCATTAATGCTACCTGATAACCCTGCTCCAACGCCATTAGCGCGGCCATAGTCGCCACAACTGTTTTACCCGACCCAACATCACCCTCAATCAAACGATTCATAGCCTGAGGCTTCTCTAAATCCTGATAAATTCGCCAAATTACTTTGCGTTGTGCATCTGTAAGAGTAAATGGCAAATGCGAAACAAACTCTTGCGCCAACTTTGGCTTAAAAGGTATTGGAAGAGCCTGGTCTTTTAATAATTCGTATTTATTGATCAAACTCGCTAGCGTAAGTTCAAAAACCTCCTCAAACCCTAGCCTCTTTTGAGCTAGCGACAAATGGTCAGCATCCTTCGGAAAGTGAATAGCCATAATAGCTTCCGACCTAGTCATGAGTTTATGGCTTTTTATAAGCCAGCTAGGCAAAGTTTCTGGTAATTTATTGATCAATGGCCCAACATCTCGCAGAGCTCGTCTTATCTGTACAGACTTTAGGTTCTTAGTTTCACGGTAGATTGGCACTATTCTAGCGGTACTAACAGGAAATTCACTGACTAACTCCATAGAAGCATTTAATATCCCAAGTCGGCGATTACTAAGCTCGAATTGACCTGATATAAAATAATCTGTTTCCGGCTTAATAGCAGCAGCCCTGTAAGGCTGATTAAACCAAACTAGTCGAACGCTACCGTCACCATCACTGGCCACAGCTTCTGTAATATGCAGACCACGTCGCACATAATGACCTTTAATCTGACCAATTCTAGCCTTAATAGTCACTGCGCCCGGCTCCAGACTATCAATGCTCTGAATCTGCGAGTAATCGTCATAACGACGCGGATAATAATCAATCAGATCATTCACATCAGTAATACCAATAGACTTGAACTTTTCGTTCATAGCCTCACCAATGCCTTTAATCTCAGTCACCAAACTGTCAGTCGTCATAGGACTATATTATAGACTAGCTGGCTTTACGAACTAGTAAGAAAACACTTGGACCGAAGTAAGTCTTGGCGAGAGCTGGCTGTAACACCTTCTCAACAGCAAGCATGGCATTGATAGGAAGAAATTTCTTAAGTTTTGTTGAGCGTAAGTTTGATACTGATAAGATTCGTTCAACCTTGAATCCGGCGTGTGCAAGCTGCTTTATGACAGTATTTGGATTATGGTTAACAAAGGCGATCTCGTCATCGTTCTTATTATCTTTTGACCGTATGTCTACTGGTGCTTGAGGCATTCTTTTGCCTTTTAGTGCATACTTCAATCGATTGCGGCCATGAGAGAAGTTTGCAACTTCAAGAATAAACCAACCGTCGTTACGCATAATACGATGAATCTCGTTAAACTCGGCGCTAGGGTCTGGTAAGTGATGCATCACTCTAATCATAGTAACTAGATCCATAGTGTCGGCCTTAAACTTCAAATTATCTGCTTGCAACAAACTTCGATCGATTTTTGGATGATCCTTTAAGAAATCTTTGGCAATATCAAGCTGTTGCTGACTTGGTTCGGCTAAAGTCACCTTCTCAGAATATTTCTCAAGTAGTACTGCTAATCTGCCGTATCCACCACCTACATCAACAGCGTTATGAAATCTCTTACCCTTTAATAGGCGCTTAATAGCCATTTCTTCTGCAGCGTGTTCGTAGTCACGATTATCCCAATAATGTAGATAATTATGGCTCGGGTCGTTGTATTGGTCAGCTTTTTTTATGTTTGACATTGGATTTTAGTATATCACGACCTTTTATAGACTTACGAGAATTTGACTATTTTTACCGCGTCTTATTATTACAAAACCGTTGATTGCATCTGATTGACTCAAGCTATTTTGGCCCTCACCCAGTTTTTTACCATTAATATAAACTGCCTGGCTGTCTATGAATCTCTTGGCGTCACTATTAGACGACGCTAAACCGCCCTCTACTAGCAAGCTAACTATTGTTGTTTCGCCAGCAACAGCGGTAATCGTCTTAAGTTCTGCCTTTATAATGTCGAAGTCTTCGCTGCTCAAGCTCTGATAGTCACCGTCGCCAAACAATGACTCGCTAACACGTACGATAGAGTCGGCTCGTGCTTGGCCGTGGACTACTTTAGTGACCTCGTAAGCTAATTTCTTCTGCGCTATTCGACTAGCTTTGTCGGCATTGAACTGCGCCATAATGTCATCAATTTCGTTTTTTGAGAGTGTCGTATAAACCTTTAGGTAATCCTCCACACCTTCATCGTCTGAGTTTAACCAAAATTGATAAAACTTATAGATGCCAGTTAGCTTCGAATCTAGCCATATGGCGCCGTCCTCAGATTTGCCAAATTTGATACCTGTGGCTTTGTTGATTATTAACGGGCATGACCAAACGTGCGCTTCGTCGCCAGTTTTTCGTCTTATCAAATCTACGCCAGCAATACTATTACCCCATTGATCTGCACCGCATAACTGCAAACTAACGCCGTGTTCTTTGTGTAAATGCAGGAAGTCGTAGCCTTGTATTAAAGAATAGCTAAACTCAGCATAACTAATACCGGCACCAGATTCACCCAAACGAGACTGTACAAAGTCGCGTGACATCATTTGCCTTAGTGGCACGTGCTTGCCTATGTCTCGTAAAAATGTAAGGTAGTTCATATCTTTAAACCAGTCATAATTATCTACTATGTCAAAATGCATACCAGCAAAAATCTGACTATACTGCTCGCTAATGCCCGCCTTATTAACGGCAATTTCTTCTAATGACTTAAGCTCGCGCTCTTCGCTCTTACCGTCTGGGTCACCAATCATACCCGTAGCACCACCAACTAGCAGTATCGCTTTATGACCATGCTTTATATATAATCGCGTCATCATTGCCGCGGCAAGATTACCAATCGTCATCGATGCCGCACTTGGGTCAACCCCCCAATAGAAACTTATCGGTGCACCATCTAATATATTAATGTCTTTAATTGTAGTCTGATTAACAAACCCTCGCCATTTTAGCTCTTCTGATAGTGTCATATTGCTCATAGAAATAAATTATAGCCTATATGTACGGCCAAGTCACAGTAGTTAGCGTATATAGATAAATATATCGACTTTAGTTTGCTATAATATGACGGTATACCTATAGGGAGAAAAGTTATATATATGAAGAAAATCAAGAAATTTATCAAGCCACAACAGGGTCGCAGCGGTAGTAAAGTAACCAAAAACAGTTTCGTTACCCGCAGTGGAAAAATTCAGAAAATTAACCGTTCGTTTTTTGACAAACTACTAAACGGTAAAGACCTAAAAGCACAGCGACGAGCAAAAAGACTCGCTACTCTACCTAAAGGTCGAGTGAAGCGAATACTTTATCATCTGAGTCCAAAGCGCATGTACCACTACTGGTTTAGCCGTGACGGTGTAATAATGGCCTTAAAACTTGTAGGACTAGGTATTGTTGTCGGCTCATTACTGCTAGTTGGCGCATTGTCATACTTCCGCAAAGATCTTCCAAACCTCAAGGATATCTCTGGTAAAAATATTGGTGGCAGCGTTCGATACTATGA
>JBAXJI010000007.1:0-45355 GCA_037137935.1 Candidatus Saccharimonadota bacterium
GGCATAACTGGACGTTGTCTTCACCGACAATGTCGACAAGTACTTTCCCGATGCTTTTGCTTCTTTGACTTACATACGTTTTAAATGGTTCTGGCATTTCAGATTCAGGTGATTGAATGATCATTAGATTCTCCTTAAATTAAAAATCTCCCTGTTGGGAGATATAGATACAACAATTATTTAGTAAATTTATACTATTTTAAAAACTCCCATGAATAAGTTGAACTTTGCCATGAACTATTTTGCCGGTATTTACACACAATATTTAATCTAGAATTCATCTTATTTCCTTAATACCTTAAAACGTCCTTCAGATAATTCTTTTGAACCTCTTGTAACAGTAGCGACACCTACGTTCAAATCGCTAGCAATTTTATGCTGAGGTATATCTGCCAGCAGTTGTTCGATTATATCTATTCTGCGCGTCAATTCTCGCCTCTCTTTAGCGGTTGTGACGCCATACAGAAAATCCGCGAGCAAATCTTTGTCTCGAATAGAGTAGGTTAAGTTTATGAAGTCTATAAAAGTCGTCACATTTACATACTAGCATACTAGTATGTAAATATAAAGTGATAGTTTTTTATAGGAAAGTACTGTATGTTTTATTGTTTACGAAGTATTTAGAGTATAATCACTTTAAATAGAAAGGTAGAATATGAAGAAAAATGAAAAAGGTTTTGGTGCTGTTGAAGCACTAGTTATTTTAATAATTCTAGCTACAATTGGTGCAAGCGGATATTACGTTTACTCTCGTAATAAAACCGCAACAAAAAGCACTAAGACTACTGCCATAACTACGGACTCAAATAAGACTACTGTTATGCTTACGGACTCACTTATACTGCCGAAAGTAAAATCCGGTTCACTAAAATATGAAAAGATATCATTTTTTTATCCCGCCGACTGGACTATAGTTGATAGTTCAGAATCATTTCCAAAAGATGGAAAAAGTTGCTCATATCCTGGGCACGACAAGGTGACGCTCACGAGTCCTTCTGGAAGTACAATGGATTTCAATGCCGGGCAAGCCTGCTTTGGCTACAAAGGAGATATTAATTATGGCTCAATTCCAATAAAGACTCTCGGCCAAAATCTATACCTAAGCTTTCTTGGGTATATCGATACCGAAATTTCGGGCAATAAACCTGATGCAGCTTGTTTGGTGCAAACGGTCGATGCAGAAAGCCGGTTTTTTCCTAGCAAAAACATTTTCTTTAATGACGCGGAAAGTAAGCCTACGTCAAACATGATTTGCTACACTCCCAAAGAGAAAGTAACTTCAACAGATTCAATTAAACAATCAATTGACTATAATGCCGCTACACGGATAATTGAGTCGATGAAGTACTAGGTTGTTGTTAATAAGTTTTAAATCAACTATTGTCATAAAATAAAACACATTAATTCAGATCGTTATTTTTTTGTTGAAACTGAGCCTTTGGATTGCTGGAGGTTCCCCTTTATCCCATAGATAATTGCAACGATACCACCTACGATCATAACAATCACTAATGGAACAGCTAAAACCTTAAAACCATTAGCAGGAGCACCACAGCATCCTCCGACCGCCAACGCAAACATAAAGCCAGCTGGGATAGCGCCTATCAATAGCGCAAACCCAGCAGCAACAATAAGGCTGTATTTTAGACTATTAGAAGGAGTAGAAGAGTCAGACCGCTTCATCTTAAATAGCATTGATGTGCTGTATCCAAAAATGATTATTGAAGCAATTAGTGCTTGATACCATCTAGGGCCAAAGAAGAAATTACCTGGAACATTGGCACCAGTAAATGACTGAAATGCGATTAATAGACTCGAGATGCTGATTGCTAAATATAAAAATTTTTTGTTCATGAGCTTCGCTGGTTATCATACATCTTCTGATATCATTAAGATAGAAAGTAATTAGGAGAAGTCATGAAAAAAGGAATTATAACAGTAGTAATTGCAGTCACGTTAATAGGCGGAGGACTGGCAATTATGAGTTTGAATAAATCTACTAGTACCACAGATGGGGCTAGCCCACAAACATCTGCAAGCTCGGAGACTACAACACAAACAGGGACCTCAACTATTACCTACAGCGACAAGGGCTTTAGCCCTAGCAATATCACAGTAAAAGCAGGCGACCTAGTATCTGTAACCAATAATTCATCAAGCTCATTGCAGTTTGCCTCTGACCCACACCCTCAACACACTGACAATAAAGATTTGAATGTGGGTGTTATCAAAAAAGGTCAGTCCATGACTTTCAAAGCATCAAAAATGGGAACGTTTGGTTTTCATAATCACTACCAAGCTGGCGATACAGGCATGATTACAGTTCAGTAATCAGATTGCTAGGATATGACTAGACTAATTATAGATGTTCGTGAGCCAGAAGAATTCGCTATTGATCATGTTGAGGGCGCCATAAATTTAACTCCAAAAGAAATTTTGGATGGTGCTATAGCCTTAAAGGATGTTCCTAAAGAAACTGAGCTTGTCTTGTACTGTGTGTCAGGTAGTCGATCTAACTTCGCAATAATCGAGCTACAAAAATTAGGATATAACAACATTGTGAATGGTATAAATAAATACCACGTCAAATCAAAATATTCCGTATAAACTTAAGTAGCGTTGAATAGCAAGTCATCTTGATTATTTTAAAATATAGACCATGAAGAAGGGTAACTATACGTTAGCGTGATAAAATTAACTAAATGAAGATAAATTTTAGTCATATATTCACTACAGTCTTAGCTCTCGACTGGCTTATTCGCATAGCTGCATTTTATTTCGTGCCAAGAAATAGAAAGCCATCGTCAGCCACGGCCTGGTTGATGCTACTCATGTTATTTCCCAAATTTGGTCTGGTAGTTTACTTGCTTATCGGTAGCCCTAAATTATCAAAAACACGGCGCAAAAAACAACGAACTATGGACGGAATAATCAAATCTGCTGTGGAAGAAGCACAGGCTGATCCTAGACTTCGTAAATTTGTACATTTTGATGCTACGGACAGGGTTAATCATCTAGTTAAATTAACTACTAAACTTGGGGGAATGCCTGCTTTTAGCGGTAACAATATTGAGATACTTACAGATTATGACGATAATTTCGTGCAGCTAATCAACGACATTAATAGCGCTAAAAACTTCGTGCATATTGAATTTTATATTATAGTGCTTGATGATTCGACCGAGAATTTATTCCTGGCATTAGAGTCGGCAGTAAAAAGAGGCGTAAAAGTTAGAGTTTTGTTTGATGCGCTGGGCTCGAGGCGCAGGCCTGGATATGAGATCATGAAGAAAACTTTAACTGATATTGGCGTCGAATGGCACGCTATGCTTCCATTACACCTTCCTGGACCAAAATTTAATCGACCTGATCTGCGAAATCATAGAAAAATTGTGGTCATTGATTCTTCTGTCGGGTATACCGGTTCACTGAATCTCATAAAACGAAATTATCACCGCCACGATGATATTTATTACGATGAACTCATGGTTCGTGTTTCTGGGCCTATCGTAACTCAGCTGCACGCAGCTTTTATTACAGATTGGTATTCTGAGTCCAACGAGATGATTGGAGAGGGTGAGGCCTCTGAGATGACTTTGATGATTGAACCTGCTGGCAGTACATTGGCACAAGTTATGCCAAGTGGTCCAGGCTATGAATACGACAATAACCTAATGCTGTTTACCGCACTAATTCACTCAGCTAACAAAAAAATAGTCATAGTTAACCCTTATTTCGTGCCAGATGATTCTTTGATGATAGCTATCACAAGTGCCGCACAGCGTGGAGTAGAGGTTACGATGATCAACTCTGAAGTCATGGATCAGCCCATGGTCGGACACGCTCAGAGGTCCTATTACGAAGAGTTACTTAAGGCTGGCGTAAAGATTCTGCTTTATGATAGACCTATTTTGCTGCACTCAAAATACATAACTGTAGACGATGACATTGCAGTTGTCGGGTCTAGCAATTTAGACATGCGCTCATTCCAATTAGATTTAGAGGTAACTATGCTTATATTTGACAAAAAGGTTGTCGAGAGGCTTGATGAAATTACTGAGGTTTACTCTAAAACGACCAAGATCATAGATTTAAAGGCCTGGCATGCTCGTCCTAAAAGCGCGATCATACTTGATAATATAGCGCGCTTAACAGCTGCGCTTCAGTAGACGGTTAGATAAGAGGAGCTATTTAGCTTTTTTAGGTTTTCTGATTTCGCGTTTTTGCTTATCTTTTGACATGTGTATTCCTTAGTTATGGTATTGCTTAGATTCGATAACTATATAGTACTACTTTTGAATAATACTTACGAAGATATTATTTAGATAAGTTGCTGGAATAAAAAAACTCCTGCATTGCTGCAGGAGTTTATGCTAACTAGCTAGGTAATAAATTACCAGCTGCGTTGGCGATCACCGCCACCACCGAAGTCTCGGCGTGGTCGATCCTCTTTAGGACGAGCTTGGTTGACCGTAATTGAACGACCGCCCATGTCTGATCCGTTAAGAGCTTTTTCGGCAGCTTTGCCTTCGTCATCGTTTTCAAACTCGACGAAACCAAAACCTTTGCTACGACCAGTGTCGCGGTCTTTGACCACAACAGCAGAAGCAACAGTACCGTGCTGGCTAAATAATTGAGCCATTTCTTCATCAGTGGTGCTAAATGGCAATCCACCTACAAACAATTTGTACATGTAATGTTTCCTTGATTACTTATAGTTGCAAGTTCGACCGCTAAACGTCACTGGCTACTAAAACTCGACGAACTTGAACCTTGAATCAAGGGAGTGCTTCGAAAATCTTATATCGCACTAGAACCGTAAAGGACCTGCAGACGTAATTAAACCACACATAACAATTAAACACAAGCACCGGCTTGACAAAAAAGCAAAGTTATGTATAATAGTAGTTGTTAGTTATAACAAACAAAAACATTAAAAGTACGACATAAGGGGATATAAATGTCATTATTCGACAAAACAAGAAGCCTATCTTACGAGCTAGTAGCAACTACAGATAGCAAAATACTCGAACTAGATTCAATCATTGCGGATCTATAGAGCACAAACAAATCAAAAGAGTCCTTTTACGATAGGACTCTTTTGATTTATTGAAACAAATATGCTATATTTACCCCTGTTGTTTTGTATAAATACAGCAAACAGTTCTTAACATCTTATTTTGGGGGCGGCGTAGCTCAGTTGGTTAGAGCACAGGACTCATAAGCCTGGGGTCACAAGTTCAAATCTTGTCGCCGCTACCATAACAATATGTGAAGATAATTGTATTGCTGTATGTATGGAATTTAAAGGCAAATGTTTTGCTGTGATTTTTTGGATTTAAGATCAGTGGTAGGGGATTAATTTTCGGAAACGATAACTACGCCAGTTTCTAATGGGTGAAGTTTGCAGTGGTAATTGAATGTGCCTGCTTTTTCAAACTTATAGCTATAGACGTGAGTTGTTGTTATTTCTTCACTATTTGGGCCTCCGTTATCACCGGTGACAGTGTGCGATACTTTGTCGAAGTTGCCCCATGCCACAAGTCCACCCTTTTTGATATGAACTTCATGCTCCGTAAAAGTAGAGTTAAAGATATCTACTACGGGATAGGCTGTCTGTTCGCGTCTATCTGCTGTTTTTAGAGATGTCACTGTAGATGTTTTGGTTGGCTTGTTGACGAGGCTAGCAATTATTAGCCCGCCTGAAATTAGTATCACTACGGCAATTGAGATGTATATTAGCTGCTGTTTCTTAGTCTTGGTCATGCTCTCTCCTAGTTGAATATATGTACATATAGTATAACACTTATGTATAAAGCGTTGTCACTTGCTAAGATTAGTGTATGGATTTTGATTTAAGCCCGGGAATTTATGTTGTGGCAGTATCTGGCGGCGTTGATTCTATGGCTTTACTGCATCAGTTGCACAGCCGACTATTGGTTGATCGCAAGGCTAGCGACGGTGATATTGAATCAGGTATGGTGTTGATTGTTGCGCATTTTGATCACGGTATTAGGCCTGACTCGGTAGAAGATAGACGTTTTGTGGGCAAAGTAGCCAAAAGTTATGGACTGCCTTTCGTTTTTGATGCGGGCGAGTTAGGTTCTGACGCCAGTGAAGCTACGGCTCGGAAGGCGCGATATGAGTTTCTTGAAAAAGTGATGAAATCTTCAAGAGCTGATGGACTAATTACTGCTCACCACCAGGACGATATGTTAGAGACCGCTATTATCAACATATTAAGAGGAACAGGGCGCAAGGGTTTGACATCATTAAAAAGTTCTCACAAATTGATTAGGCCGCTACTGACGATGCCCAAGGCTGACATTATTAAATACGCAAAATTAAATAATGTTGAGTGGCGCGAGGACAGCACCAATCTAGAAACAAAGTATTTGCGTAACTATGTAAGACAACAAATTATAATTAAGTTTTCTGAGGATGATAAGAAAAAGTTTATTAGTCATATTGATGATTTAAAGTTAGTGAATAATGAAATCGACGAGAATCTCCGTGATCATCTAGATATTCACCCATCTTCCGATAAGTTAGACAGGCATTGGTTCATTATGTTGCCGCATATAGTCGCGCGCGAAGTTATGGTGGGCTGGCTAAGGAGTCATCAGGTTGAAAATATTGACAAGCAACAGGTAGAGAGACTTCTTCATGCTGCCAAGACATTACAAGTTGGTAAGAAAATTTCTGTAGATAAACAGAGGTATATAAATATAAATAAAGAATATCTGGCACTCGATAAGCATGAGCGCTAGTATTAGCAATATAGGTTCTGTATAATAGTTTGATATGGATAAAAAATCGTTTAAACCCAAGTTAAAACCAGCCGTTGACGGCAAAAATCGTAAAAGTTTCAAAAACGTAGGGTTTATAACACTATTAGTATTGATAGGCTTAATCGTTGTTGCCTCAATGGGCAAAACAGCACCACTTAAGTCTGTAGCATTCTCTGACGTTATTAGGCGAGCAAATGCTGGACAGATCCAACAGATCACAATACAGGGCAATGATCTTCAGGTAACCAAAAAGGGTGAATCTAGCGCTAATGAGAAGTCACGCAAAGAGCCTGGTTCGAGTATCTACGAACAAGGATTGAGTAACCGTGATGTTGTCGTCGAAGTTAAGCCAGAATCAAACACTGGCAATCTATGGGTTACATTCGGTAGTGCAATTATCCCAGTGCTGCTGATCGGTTTCGTTATTTTCTTTATGATGAAGAGCGCTCAAGGTCAGGGCAACCAGGCAATGAGTTTTGGCAAGAGTAAGGCTCGACTTTATGGAAACGAAAAAGATAAAGTCGTATTCAAGAATGTCGCTGGAGCTAATGAGGCAAAAAGTGATTTGCAAGAAGTTGTTGAGTTTTTGAAATTCCCTAAGAAGTTTGAAGCAGTTGGAGCCAAGATTCCTAAAGGTGTTCTACTTATCGGTCCTCCAGGAACAGGTAAGACTATGATGGCTCGAGCAGTTGCTGGCGAAGCTAATGTTCCATTCTTCAGTATTTCTGGTTCAGAATTTGTTGAAATGTTTGTAGGTGTTGGTGCGTCAAGAGTCCGTGATTTATTTGCTAAGGCAAAGAAAAATTCCCCATGTATTATCTTTATTGACGAAATCGATGCGGTTGGTCGCAAGCGTGGTAGCGGTATGGGTGGTGGTCATGATGAAAGAGAGCAGACTCTTAACCAGATTTTAGTTGAGATGGATGGATTCGAGCAGGGTACTACAGTAATAGTTTTGGCAGCTACTAACCGTGCTGACGTGCTTGACCCAGCATTACTACGACCAGGTCGTTTTGATCGCCGTGTAAATATAGATTTGCCAGATCGAAAAGATAGAGAAGCGATTCTTAAGATTCATTTCGCCAAAAAACCTCTAGCTAAAAACGTTGATCTTGATGCCTTGGCAGCAAAAACAGCTGGCTCATCTGGTGCGGATTTGTCTAATATGGCAAACGAAGCGGCTATCGTAGCTGCACGCAACAATCGACATCAAATCTCTCAGGATGATGTGACGAGCGCATTTGAAAGAGTAGCGATTGGGCCTGAACGTAAGACTAAGGTTATGAGTGAAAAGGAAAAGGAACTTACTGCTTATCACGAGGCTGGACACGCTGTTGTTGGTCACGTTTTGCCAGATAGCGATACTGTTCATAAGGTTACTATTATCCCTCGCGGCGGTACAGGTGGAGTTACTTGGTTTATTCCGCCGGAAGACAAGAACTATCATTCAATTATTGAATATAAGGATGTGCTCGCCAGAATGTTAGGCGGAAGAATAGCCGAAGAAGTTGTTTATGGTTCTGACAGAGTTACTACCGGTGCAGGAAATGATCTTCAGAAAGCTGCTGAACTAGCTAGAGAAATGATTGTTAGCCAGGGTATGGGCAAGAAATTGCGTGACCAAGTATTCCACACCGAAGACGGTATCATGATGGAAAGAATCATGCACGACAGACAATATTCCGACGAAACTGCGAAGATTATTGATGACGAAGTTGAGAGTTTGATTACAGAAGCTGGCACGAGAGCTAGACAAGTAATTAAGGCCAACAGAGCTAAACTCGAAGACCTAAAAGATCGATTGCTCAAAAACGAAACTGTTGAAGCGGCTGAAGTTTTGGAAGTGCTCAAAGGCACTGTAATGCCAAAAGAAGCTCAGCTGTACTAGTTCACGAATCATAAGTTCTACATTTTTACGTTAGAGTTATGGTTTGAGCCAGCAGTAATCTATAATTATTTGTAGATGAAACACTGGATAAAAAAAGCAAATAATAGAGTCTCCTTTGGCGGAGTTACTATGTTGCTTATTGCTATGGCTTTATTCGGTCAGACGCTTGGATTTTTTCGCAACCGTCTGGTTAGTACTAACTTTACATTAATTGACCCGGGCAGTACTGATGCTTTTTTTGCAGCTTTCCAGATACCAGACTTCTTCTTTTTGACTATTGCAGCCGGTGCGTTGGGTGTAGCCGTTGTGCCAGTGTTGGCGGATCGACTACATAAAGGCGATAAAGATGGAATGTGGGAGATTACGAGCAGTCTTCTTAACTTGCTAGGTATTATAATGGCGATTGTTGCGGTCATTATCTTTATATTTGCTCGACCTCTGCTACATAACATTGTGGCCCCAAATCTTTCTCCACACAATCTAGATCAAGCTACACAGATAATGCGTTTAATTGCGCTAAATCCACTTCTTTTTACTATTTCAGGAATAATTACCAGTGTTCAGCAAACATACGGCAGATTCTTCTTTTATGCTATAGCGCCGCTGTTTTATAACTTGTCGATTATTATTAGCGTCTATATATTTAAATATCATTTGGGTGTTGTTGGGCTTGGTGTTGGCGCGGTAGTGGGAGCGATTGCACAGCTGCTAGTGGCAACTTTTGGTCTTTGGGGGCTAGGGTTCAAGTATCGTCCAAAAATTAACTTCAAGACTAACGACTTTAAGCAGGTGGCGCATGCATTGCCGGCTCGATCTATCGACCAAGGCATTGACTCTATTAACAATATCGTAGAAACAAATAGGGCTAATATTTTGGCACACGGCACAGTTAGTTACTACAACTTTGCCACTACTTTGGCTAACGTTCCTATTATGCTTTTTGGTAATGCTATTGCTACAGCAGCTTTTCCTCGGCTGGCAGGACGGCTGGCAGAAGGACGCCCCGATTTGTTTCATGCTGACTTTTTTAGAATTTTAAGACTTATGATTTGGCTAGCTATGCCAGTTGTAGTTGTTTCTTATTTTACGCGTGGTTATTTGGCACGCTTGCTATTTGGAGAGGTAGCGCCAGAAGTCTCCCTTATTTTTGGCTACCTAACAATCGCTATCTTTTTCCGGATCGTTTATAGCATTGTGTCGCGATATTTCTATGCACAAAAAGACACCAAAACTCCATTGTTTGTTTCTTTGTTCGCTATTGGAGTAAACGTAATTCTTGTATTTAATCTTGCCCGCCCAACCGCATATGGATCGGCAGGACTAGCTCTTGCACAATCTACAACTGCTGCTGTTGAAGTCTTATTATTGTTCATAATCATGGTAGTGCGCGATAAATATATTCTTAACCGAGCTTTCTGGGGATCTGTAATAAGAATTGTTTCTGTGACCGGATTTAGTGTCATGACGGCGTTTGTGATGGTGACAATATTACCATTGCAGTTGGCGGACAGAGGTTTTGTAACTTTAGGTTTTAAATTTGGTGCAATTGCAGGCTCAACAATTTTGGTTCATGTTGTCATGTCGCTACTATTTGGTTTGGACGAGCCGCGACCAGTATTGCGCAGAATTGGCCAGTTAATTATGAAGCCTGTTCGCGTAAACTACCAAGGCTAAGCGATCAGTGCCGTGTAATGTATTTCTAAATTAGATACTAACAATAGATTGGTGAATACTCCCACCTCTGTTATACTGCTTATTGCATGAAACAAGACCACATTAGAAACTTTTGTATAATCGCACATATTGACCATGGTAAATCTACTTTGGCCGATAGATTATTGGAAATTACTGGCACTGTCGAGAAAAGAAACATGAAAGCGCAATTACTTGATCGTATGGATTTAGAGCGCGAAAAGGGAATTACAATAAAATTAGCTCCTGTTCGTATGGCTTATAAGGACTACGAGCTGAACTTGATAGATACTCCTGGACACGTTGATTTTAGTTACGAAGTTTCGCGCAGTCTTGAGGCTTGTGAGGGCGCGTTATTAATTGTTGATGCTTCTCAGGGTATTCAGGCTCAGACTTTAGCGAATGTATATTTGGCGCTCGCAGCCGACCTGACTATCATCCCAGTATTGAATAAAATTGATTTACCGGCCGCAGATGTACCGCGAGTTACGGCAGAAGTTGTTGGTTTACTTGGTTGTAAGCCAGAAGATATTTTATTGATTAGCGCCAAGACAGGAATAGGTATTGAAGCTGTTCTTGAGCGTGTCGTTACAGATATTCCGTGTCCAAGCGGCAATGCTGCCGCCCCTACGACAGCATTAATTTTTGACAGTTATTATGATGATTATCGAGGTGTAGTTTTGTATGTGCGTGTCGTCGATGGAGCAATAAGCAAAAACGACCAAGTTACTATGATGGCAACTGGAGCAAAAGGCATCGCTCTGGAAGTAGGTATGTTGAAGCCCGACATGTCAGTTCTTGGTAGTTTACAGGCGGGCGAAATTGGCTACATCGTAACAAACCTTAAGAGCACTCGTGAGGCTCGTGTTGGTGATACTGTGACTCTTACTAATAACCCTGCTTTGGATTATTTGCCAGGCTATAAAGAGGTTAAGCCTTTTGTTTACGCAGGGTTCTTCCCTCAAAGCAATGAATATTATCAAGAACTCAAAGATGCCATCGAAAAGCTATCACTAAGCGATTCGGCCTTACAATTTACCCCAGAAAATTCTGCCGTACTAGGTTTTGGAGTCCGGATTGGGTTTTTGGGATTGCTACATATGGATATCGTCCGTGAAAGATTAGAACGAGAATACAATCTAGATTTGGTCGTTACTAATCCGTCTACTGATTATGAAATTAGTTTAATGAATGGCGAAGAACTTGATATTAAATCTGCAGCCGACTTGCCTGATCCTGCAAATATTCTTGAAATTCGCGAACCTTGGATAAAGGGTGAAGTAGTCGTTCCTAAAGATTACGTTGGAGCAGTTATTCAGTTGATAATAAGTAAGCGCGGCATACAGAAAAACTTATCATATGTTGATGCTCAGTTAGCTTTGATTAGTTTCGAGGCTCCACTGGCTAACTTGTTGACCGATTTTTATGATCAACTAAAAAGTGTAACTAGCGGCTACGGATCCTTTAACTACGAGCTTGATGATTATCGTGGTGAAGATTTGGTCAAGGTTGACTTCTATGTGTCTGGAGAAAAGGTGGATGCACTAAGTATTATGCTACATCGTACAGAATCTATGCGCGTTGGCCGTGATGTCGTATCTAAATTAAAAGAAGTGATTCCTCGTCAAAACTTCCAAGTATCATTGCAGGCGGCTATAGGTGGTAGATTTATCGCACGAGAAGATATTAGTGCTTATCGAAAAGATGTTACGACAGGATTGTATGGTGGTGACGTTTCGCGCAAAAAGAAGGTTTTAGCTAAGCAGGCTAAGGGCAAGAAGCGAATGAAGCGTTTTGGAAAAGTAGAGATTCCGGCAGAAGCATTTACTGTCATGCTAAAACGCGATTAACTTCTTACAGCCTTTGCTTTTTTGGTTAAAATCTGCTAATAATAGTATATGGAACGACCAAAATTAAAACTTTTATCAGAATTTCAAGAACTGTTAGAGGGCTATCATCCGAGTGCTGAAGCTCAAGAAATACTAAGTAAAACGCGGTTAGTATTGTTAGTTGGCACTACTTCTTCTGGCCGCAATACCATAATCAACGAACTACTAAAATCTGGTGATTATCACTATATGGTTTCAGACACCACAAGGCCTAAACGTCAAAATAATGGTGTTTGGGAGCAAGAGGGTGTTGAGTATTTCTTTAGAAACGAAGAAGATTATTTGCACGATTTAAAAACTGGTATGTATCTTGAAGCGGCAATAGTACATGGTCAACAGGTTTCTGGAGCTAGTATCAGAGAGCTCAATAATGCAAATCGCGCAGGCAAGATCGCTATAAACGAAGTTACTCCAGATGGCGCAACAACTATACATGGAATTAAGCCAGACGCTAAAATTGTGTTTATTCTTCCTCCGTCTTTTGATGTTTGGATGCAGAGATTACGTGGTCGTGGTCATATGCCAGAAGATGAAGTACGCATAAGATTACAAAGCGCTTTGGAAGAAATAGCCCGTGCTCTTAAAGAACCATTCTATAAACTCGTAATAAATGATGAGTTTCATGCCTGTACTAATCTTTTGAATGAATATTTCATGCACGATGTTCTTGACTCCGACAAGGAACAGAAGGCTAGGGACTACGCCGTACATTTGCTAGGTGATGTTCAGAGCTACCTGGCTGGCACTCTTGTTACTTAAGTGCTAAAAAAGTATAATGCTTAATTATGACTGAACGACAAATTCAAATCCTTGATGCCATAATCGAACAGTATGCTGAGGTGGCTAGCCCAGTCGGCTCAAGTCTCTTGGCTAAGCTTTTTAATGTTTCTAGCGCTACCGTTAGAGCTGAGATGGCAAACCTTGAAGAACTAGGCTTTATTTCGCAGCCACATACAAGTGCTGGACGTGTTCCAACCGATAAAGGTTATAGATTTTATGTTAATCAAGTAGGTGGCGAATCTGTAAAGACTCCTAATCCTCGCGCAGAAAGAGCATTGGCGGCAAGAACTAATAACGGAGGAATGCCAGAACGAGTTATCCGTAATACAGTCGATACGCTAGTTGAACTTACTCATAATCTAGGTCTTGGAACCATTGGTAATCAGCTTTATATGAGTGGACTTAGTAACTTATTTGGTCAACCAGAATTTATACATCCGGCTCAAGTACAGGAAGTGGCGCGACTATTAGACAATCTTGAACCATGGCTAAGAGAAGCTGCTCCCAACGAAGCACTCAGCGTATATATAGGAGCCGAGAATCCTATTGGTCGCAACAGTGGCTGCAGTTTGATAATTAGTAAATTCAGAAGTCCTTTTAGCGATCGTAGTTTTATAGGTGTACTTGGCCCTACGCGCCAAAGTTATCGTGATGTAATGAGTTTAGTTGAACGAGCAGGTAAAACACTAGAGGAGTCCATGTATGAGTAAAGTTAAAAAAGATATTGCAGATATAATTGAGCCTGTTGTAAACGAGCACGAAGTTCAAATAGCTGAACTGACAGAAGCTTTGTTGCGCGAAAGAGCTGATGCGATGAACGTACGACGTAGAGCGGAAGAAGATCGGATTAAGTTGGGTGGATTTTATAAGTCGCTAATAGTAAAAGAACTTTTGCCGGTAATTGATAATTTTGAAAGAGCCCTAAAAAATGTGCCAACAGAATTGGCCGAGAATGACTACATTAAAGGCGTCCAAGGTGTAGTTAAGCAGTTTGAAGATACGATGATAAAGATTGGCGTCGAACGCATCAAAACAGTTGGCGAGCATTTTAACCCAGAACTTCACGAAGCAATTAGCATGGAAGAAGGTGAGGGTGATACTGAAGTAGTTACAGAAGAATTACAAGCTGGTTATAAGGTTGGTGATGAAATAATAAGACACGCAATGGTAAAGGTAGGTTCAAAATGAGTAATGCAGAAATGTTTGAAACGCAAGTTCAGAAACAACTCAATCCAGAGACTAGAGAA
This sequence comes from Candidatus Saccharimonadota bacterium, assembly GCA_037137935.1. GTDB lineage: Bacteria > Patescibacteriota > Saccharimonadia > Saccharimonadales > AQU-01 > CALRGT01. The sequence goes on from JBAXJI010000007.1 coordinate 14,288, forward strand.
GTGTCTGACGAGGTGATAGAAAGATACAATAGACTAGTTGACAGTGGCTGCCCAGACTTAGCATTGAACTCATTGGATGTTGCAGTATGGCGATTAGAGCCAACCTTTGGTGTTATGAATTATGAAAAAAGAGACTAATTGTTTAGCTATTGATTGGCAAAAATAATGAACGAGTCTGAGCCAAACGAAATTCCTGATGTTTATGATATTAGATGGCCTATAGCAATGCATGGCGTACTTGATGAATTTGAGAATAATCAAAGCGAGTATGCTGAAACGGTATTGAGAGAAGATTTATTCCGAGTTGGTACTATTCTTGACGACAAAGAAACTCTCAATATAGCCGATACTGGGTCAAAAGAAGAATTGTTGCGTGAATTTAGACGATTCGTCGGTTTTGTTGAGTTCAAGATTTTTGAGATTTAAGTTTACGTCAGCTTTCTTGACCAGGTCAGGGCTGTTAGAAATTACCCTAGATAACAAAAATTCTGGCACTCTTGACCATGTCAAAAGCTCCAACTGCCAGAGTTCCTGGAATATTTTTGATGGCTTCTGCTTTGCTTTTAACTGCGGCTAGTTAAGAATGAAGCTGAGCTACTTTTTGCGCACTCTTGACCATGTCAAGATTGCCAGCAATTTCCATTATCTAGGATTATTTTAGGGCATATAATTCGTCTAATTACTCCAGTACGTACCAGCAGTAGCTATGCTACAACTGGTTACGTGCTTCATGATTATACAAATTCTCTACTCCTAAAATTACCCTAGCTAACAAAAATTCTGGCACTCTTGACATGAGACTGCCAGAAAACTATAATTTATGAGTTGGCACTGTGCTATAATGAGTGCTAGAAACTATTCACATTTGAACTATTAAAAGGAGACAAAATAATGGGTAAAATCATCGGTATCGACCTCGGTACTACCAACAGTGCTATGGCTGTAATGCAGTCTGGCAAAGCAGAAATTATTGCTAACTCTGAGGGTGCGCGCACTACTCCGAGCGTAGTTGCTATCAACAAAAAAGGTGAACGCTTGGTTGGTCAGGTCGCACGACGCCAGCAAGTTACTAACAGCAAAGACACAATTTATGAAGTAAAACGACTCATTGGCCGTAACTTTAACGATAAAGAAGTTCAAAAAGATCTTAAACTTATGGGCTACGAAATCGTTAAAAGCGGCAACAGTGCCAAAGTCAAAATGGGCGACAAAGAATACAGCGCCGAAGAAGTAAGTGCCATGATCTTGGGTAAGCTTAAGGCTGATGCTGAAGCTTTCTTGGGTGCACCTGTAACAGAGGCTGTCATTACTGTTCCTGCCTACTTTGACGACTCACAACGCCAAGCTACAAAAGATGCTGGTAAGATCGCTGGACTAGAAGTAAAGAGAATTATCAACGAACCAACTGCAGCCGCTTTGGCTTATGGTCTTGATAAGGAAAAGAAGGGCGATGAGAAGATTGCCGTATTTGACCTTGGTGGTGGAACATTTGACGTTTCTATCCTAGAGTTGGGTGACGGAGTTTTTGAAGTTAAGAGCACAAATGGCGACACTCACCTTGGTGGTGCCGATTTTGACCGCGTGCTTGTAAATTATTTTGTCGATGAATTCAAAAAAGAAGCTGGAATAGATATTTCTAATGACAAAGCCGCCATGCAAAGATTGCGTGATGAGGCCGAAAAAGCCAAGATCGAACTATCAAGTGCTCAAGAAGTAAATATTAATCTTCCTTTCTTGACTGCTGACGCTGAAGGTCCTAAGCATTTTGAGCATAAATTGACTCGAGCTAAGCTAGAAAGTTTAGTCTCTGATCTAATCGAAAAAACCAGTATCCCTTGCGAAAAAGCACTAAAAGATGCCGGTCTTAAGGCTAGCGACATCGATGCTATTGTACTTGTCGGTGGTATGACTCGTATGCCAGCTGTTGCTGAGCAAGTTAAGAAAATCTTTGGTAAAGAGCCGATGAAGGGCGTGAACCCAGACGAAGTTGTAGCCGTAGGTGCTGCAATCCAAGGTGGTGTATTACAGGGAGATGTTAAGGATGTTCTGTTGCTTGATGTTACCCCGCTATCACTAGGAATCGAAACTCTTGGTGGCGTCGCTACTAAGTTGATAGAACGCAATAGCACTATTCCTACTAGCAAAAGCGAGGTTTTCTCGACTGCTGCAGACAATCAGAGTTCAGTTGAAATTCATGTCGTTCAAGGTGAGCGAGAATTAGTGACTGACAATAAGAGTCTAGGACGATTTGTTCTGGACGGCATTCCGTCTGCTCCACGTGGAGTTCCTCAAGTAGAAGTTACATTTAACCTTGACGCTAACGGTATCTTAAATGTTACCGCTAAAGATAAAGGCACTGGCAAAGAACAGAGTATTACTATTCAGGGTAGCTCTGGGCTAAGTAAAGATGAAGTAGAAAAAATGGCTAAAGACGCAGAAGCTCATGCAGAAGAAGACAAAAAATTGCGTGAATCTATTGAAGCCAAGAATCATCTCGACAGCGCTATATATCAAGCCGAAAAGATGAAAGACGACAATAAGGACAAATTAGCTGAAGATGATTTAAAAACTCTTACGGACGCGATTGAAGAAGCCAAAAAAGTTATTGCTGACGAAAAAGCCGACAAAGAGGCTCTTGAAGTTGCCGCTAAAACTTTAGTTGATACTACGATGCCAATTGGTGCAAAGATGTATGAAGCTGCTGCAAAAGACGAAGAAGCGAATGACGAAAACGCAGAAGATAAGAAAGATGACAAAGAAGAGCCTGTAGAGGGCGAAGTCGTCGACGACAAAAAAGATAAGTAATCTATCAGACTGTATCTTAGATCAAAGCTATAGTAGTTTTTTGATAAGAGAGAACGTACAGGATTTTAAAATAGCACTCAATTAGTTGGAGTGCTAGAATAGTAGCAAATGGCAAAACGAGATTATTACGAAGTATTAGGATTAGGCAAGTCGGCATCAGCTGATGAAATTAAAAAGGCTTTTCGTAAAGCTGCTATCGAACATCACCCAGACAAGGGTGGTGATGAAGCCAAATTTAAAGAAGTAAATGAAGCCTATGAAGTACTAAAAGACGCATCTAAAAGACAGCGTTATGATCAATTCGGGCATGCCGGTGTAGGTAGTAGTGCAGCAAGTGACGGCAATCCATATGCAGGATTTGGTGGAAGTAATAATTTTGATTTTGGTGATATGGGGCTTGGAGATATCCTGGGTAGCTTCTTTGGTGGTGGGCAGTCGCAGTCCCGGGAAGCTCGCGGTAGAGATGTTGAATCTAGCATTGACCTGAGTTTTGAAGAAGCTATATTTGGCGTAGAAAAAACTCTCCCGATAACACTAGACGACACCTGTGAGCATTGTAAGGGTACTACAGCCGAGCCTGGCTACGAATTAAAGATCTGTGGTACTTGTAAGGGCTCTGGTCAGGTAACTCGAGTTATGCGAACAGTCTTTGGTAATATTCAGCAGGCGAGCGTGTGTGACGGTTGTAAGGGTGTTGGTAAGGTTCCTGAAAAAATTTGCACAGTATGTAAGGGCAAAGGCACTCAGTCTAAGCGTCAAGATATACGGCTACGAGTCCCGGCTGGTATAGATGACGGCGCAACAATAAGGTTAAGAGAGCATGGTCAGGCCATTGCTCATGGTCCTAAGGGCGACTTGTATGTAAACATCCGTGTTAAGCCTCACAAAAAGTTTACCAGAGAAGGTGATTTGGTATTGAGCGAGGAGCATGTTGATATGGTTGATGCTGCACTTGGAACTGAAATTAAAGTAGAAACTGTAGACGGACCTATCAAAATGAAAATACCTGCTGGTACACAAAGTGGAACTGACTTTAAGTTGTCCGGCCACGGAGTGCCACATCTAAAAAGCACTGCTAGGGGTAGTCATATCGTGACAATTGTCGTAGACACGCCTACAAAAATTACCAAGAAACAACAAGAACTCTTGGAGGAATTTAAGGGCAACAAGAAGCACGGCTTGTTTAGTAAGTAGACTGTTCTACTGTTGATTACAAGATTCTATACAAATTACTAATTATGGATAATAATTAGATTAGATGAAAAAGCTTATGAATAATCAACGAGGCTTTATACCTTTAATCGTCGCGCTGGCGATAGCTATAATCACTACAGTAGTCTTAGTTTATATGCGAGTTCAAAAAGTTAATAAATAATAAGTCGCCTTAAAATTAATATTCTGACATAATATAGATTAGCGATGAACGAACAAAAAATAATCAGTATATTTGAGCACGTAGATTTTCCAGAATATGGCATGTCTAAAGTGGTAGCCAAAATTGATACTGGTGCTTTTAGTGGTGCGCTACATAGTACTAAAATTGAAGAGTATATCGCGGACGGCGTAAAGCATTTACGTTTTTCGCCATTTGATCATCCGGAGATTGTTATAGTAGCCACAGACTATGTTAATCGTCGCGTAAAAAGCTCTAATGGTAAAAGCGAACATAGATTTTTTATTACCACCAACATTGTAATCAACGACGGTACTTATCCAATTGAACTTAGTTTGGCGGATCGCAGCGACATGAAATGGCCAGTGCTGATTGGTCGTCGTTTTTTGCGGAAAAATAAATTTCTAGTTGACGTAAACCGTGCAGGTGATATCGTAACGCTATAAGGTAAAGGATTTAATATGAAAATTGCAATTTTGTCTAAGGGTCCGGGTAACTACTCGACCAAACGTCTAAAGGAAGAAGCTGAGAAGCGCGGTCACGAAGTTATCGTAGTTAACTACGCTAAATGTTACGTGACTATTGAGCAGAGTAACCCAGTCGTTCATTACGAGGGTGAAAATCTTGATGACATTGATGTTATCATTCCTCGTATCGCATCAGGATTAACTAAGTACGGAACTGCTATCGCTCGACAGTTCGAAATGCAGGGAATATTCACCACTTCCAAGTCAATTGCAATAAACCGTACGCGTGATAAATTACGCTCTAGTCAATTATTGGCGCAAGCAGGAGTAGATATTCCAAAGACTGTATTCGCCCGTGAAACTGCTGATCTTGACGCTGTTATCGACCAAGCTGGCGGTACGCCGCTAATCATCAAAGTTGCTCGTGGCACTCATGGCAATGGAGTTGTTTTGGCGGAAACACGCAAGGCCGCTCAAGCTGTAATGCAGGCATTTTATGTTGAGAGCGTGAGCTTTTTGGTTCAGGAATTTATCGCCGAATCGGCCGGTACTGATATCCGCGCTTTTGTAGTTGGCGGCAAAGTAGTTGCAAGTATGAAACGCCAAAGTCTAGACGATGACTTTAGGTCCAATATCCACCAAGGAGGCGAAGGATCACCAGTTAAACTTAGCGATGAAGAGCGCAAAACTGCTCTCAAAGCCGCTAAAGCAATGGGACTTTCGATTGCCGGTGTTGATATTATTAGATCTAGTCGTGGTCCGCTAGTTCTAGAGGTAAATGCTAGTCCAGGTTTTGGAATAGAGAAAATTACCGGCCATAACGTAGCAGAAAAAATCATAGAATACGTTGAGCAAAACGCTAAGGGCAAGCGCCGCAAAGACCGTATCGGCGCGTAGTTAAGGCGGCCAGCTTATTGGTCTGTAGATTATTTTTGCCAAGGCTAAATAAGCAAAAGTATTAAAGTGCCCATGCTATGATATATCTATGAATGCTCTGATAATTCTTGGTCTAATTGCAGGCCTCACTACGATGTTTCTGATTGTTATACGGACTAGTGCGTCGGTAGTATTTCTGGTCTTATGTGCGGGAATTGTACTTAGAATGTTTGTTATTGGCGACTTGACTCTAGTAATGAAATCAACGGTTCCTAATCAAGGAATGTTGGCAGAGGAGGCGCTTAATATATCGCTAGTAGTGTTGCCGGCATTAATTGCTGCAATTTTGTTACGCAAAAGCTCTAAAGGATCAAAGGCTATGCTAAATGTACTTCCCGCTATTGCTGTTGGACTACTCACTGCGCTGTCGGTTGTTCCGCTATTTGCTGGATCAACAAAAACAAATATCACCAGCACCCAAATGTGGGCTACTCTTGAAAACATGCAAGGATTTATAGTTGCTTTTGGGCTTTTTGTTAGCATGTTATTTTTAAAATCAACCCACAAACAACCTCACCCAACTCACAAAAAGAAGCACAAGTAATCTGTTAAAACATTGACTTTTTGCTATAAATCGAGATAATATAAGGTGTTAAATTGATATTATTGTAATTGTAACAATAACTATCAGCTGAGTAAGATTCGTCTAGTTGACGAACTCAATTTTAACAATCAACTACCCCGTAATAGGGGCCCATAGCTCAGCTGGTTAGAGCACCTGCCTTTTAAGCAGGGTGTCGTGAGTTCAAGTCTCACTGGGCCCTCCATTTAAAAAGACTCATCTTCGATGGGTCTTTTTAAATGGCTGATTCGCTGACTTGAACTCAACGATCCACTGAGTTATACGGCGCTCAGGGTGGTATATATGCTGTTACATATAAGGATTTTCACAAAATACCGTGCTAATAAATGACAATAAGCTGAATTAGCTATGCATCGGAAGCATTAGTAATTTTAATCTGATTTAACGTAAACTATCTTTGATATGTGACTAGTTATAAATATAAGTTTCGGCGAACGACCTTAATAGCCGTATTTTTGACGGCAGTATTGGTCGGACTAGGACTAGCGCGGACTAAAATTGAATTTCAGTTTTGGTGGCCAGCGGTTAGCTTGTTGCTAATAATAATATCCCTGCGTAGAGCAAGAGTTATGTTTGTCGTTCCCATAATGTTGCTTGGATTGTGCATTGGTTGGTGGCGAGGCAGTGCATACATGTCGCTGCTAGATAATTACAATAATTTATATAAAAATAATGTAGTTGTTGTGGGTGTAGCTGATAGCGATGCAGTCTACGGAGATAAGTCACAGATTAGTTTTGACTTAGGCCAAATTAAAGTTATTGCGCCTTATCGCATAGACCTGGTTGGTAAGATTGGTGTTAAGGGTTTTGGCGAACCAATGGTTTATAAGGGCGACACCGTGCAAGTTAGTGCAAAGTTATATCCAACTCGTGGATCTCGTCAGGCTAGTCTGTCATTTGCTAGCATAAAAGTTATCGAAAAATCTGACTCCGCTATTGAAGCAATTCGCCGCCGTTTTGAGTCTGGAATGCAGTCGGCATTGCCAGAGCCGGCTGCATCTTTTGGTCTTGGACTGTTGATTGGTCAACGCAGTACGATACCAAAATCTGTTAGCCTGCAGTTAGCAGCAGTTGGATTGACTCACGTAGTTGCAGTCTCTGGGTATAATCTAACAATTATAATGCGGGCCGTTAGGAAGTTGCTTAGAAAGCGTTCAAAATATCAGAGTACAGTCGCATCGCTACTTTTGATAGGAATTTTCTTGTTATTCACAGGATTCAGCGCTTCTATAGTCCGAGCGGCAATTGTAAGTATTCTTAGTTTGTGGGCTTGGTATTACGGTCGAACATTTCGCCCTATAGTTTTAATATTATTGGCTGCAGTAATCACGGCCGGAGTTTATCCAATATATCTATGGTCGGATATCGGTTGGTATTTATCTTTTCTAGCTTTTTTTGGAATATTAGTTCTAGCACCACTGACAACTAAAAGGATGTATAAAAGTAGGCAACCTAAAATATTAATGACGTTAATTATCGAGACTTCTGCTGCTCAGATAATGACTATGCCAATAATTATGTATATATTTGGACAATTCTCGGCAGTGGCGTTGCTAGCCAATGTGCTAGTCGTACCGCTAGTTCCGATAGCGATGTCCTTATGTCTGGTTGCTGGATTGGCTGGAATGTTCGTGCCATTTATGTCTGGTTGGTTGGCTATGCCGTCGAGGCTATCTTTGACCTATATGTTAGATGTGGTGTCTTTATTGTCGAGATTGCCGAGAGCATTAATTCAGCAGTCAATAACTGTATGGCAAATGGTGTTGATGTACTGCGGAATGGTTATATTAGTTATAATATTATGGCATAAAATTAAGACAAGCAGTGGTATAATTACAGATATAAAACAAGTCGTAGGCGGAGAAATATAATATATGTCTGGGCACAGTAAATGGTCAACAATCAAGCGCGCAAAGGGCATAACTGACGCAAAGCGCGGTGCTGTATTCACAAGATTAGGCAATCTAATTGCAATAGCTGCACGTAGCGGTACGGATCCAGCACTTAATAGCACTCTAGCTATGGCCATAGAAAAAGCCAAGGCCGCCAACATGCCAATGACAAATATTGAGCGAGCCATTAAACGTGTTTCTGACAAAGATGCGGCGCAACTAATAGAAGTAATGTACGAAGGCTATGGCCCAGGTGGTGTTGGTGTTCTAGTTGAAGTCGCAACTGATAACTTAAATCGTACCTACCCAGAAGTTAAATTAGCTTTTTCTAAACACGGTGGCAATATGGCAGAAAAGGGAGCTGTTGCTTTTCAATTTGAGCATAAAGGACTTATAAGAGTTAAAGGTATTGGCGAAGATTTGCTTTTGACTATCCTTGATTGTGGAGCCGAAGATGCAGTTGAAGAAAGCGACGAAACTCTAGTTTATAGTGAACCAAAAGCCTTGGCTAGCGTGCGTGATGCATTGAAGCAGGCAGGATTGGAAGTAATTGAAGCCGAGTTAACTTATGTGCCAAAGACTACTATAGAAATCACAGACGCAAACACTGCAGGAAAAATTGAACGTTTGATGGATGCGCTTGACGATCAAAACGATGTCACCGCCACGCATGTTAATTTCGATATTGCTGAAGATATCGGGGCTTAGTTTAAATGAAAATTGTTGGCATTGACCCAGGTTCGGGAATTATTGGATTTGGGTTTATTGAGCTAACCAAGAATACCCCGAAATTACTTGATGCCGGTGTAATAAGGACAGTAATAGGCGATACTGTGGCAAATCGACTTGCAGATGTCTATGACTCATTACAGGAATTACTTGCAGAGCATAAACCCGATATTGCGGTTGTTGAAAAGTTATTTTTCTCGCAAAACGTAACCACCGCTATGACAGTTAGTCAGGCTAGGGGAGTAATATTATTAGCGCTGCAAAAAGCTAATGTTGAAATTTACGAATACACACCACTGCAAATTAAAATGGCCATGACAGGGTATGGAAGAGCTACAAAAGCTCAAATGCAAGAAATGGTTAGAGTTCATTTGGGTCTAAGTGAAATCCCAAAGCCGGATGATTGCGCAGATGCTTTAGCGGCTGCGCTGACTCATGTAGCACAATCAAGAACTAGTTAATTGTGTAGCCGTGCGATTTAAGTTCGCTGCTGAGTCTTTTATAGGGCAGATAAACAAATCTTGCTTCAGTAATAGTCCCTAGTGTCACTACTATAAAAGCAGATATCCCAACACTAGTTCCAGAACCGGATGTAAGAATAATCGCTGGTATAATCACCCAAATTGACCACATTATCGACCTAGTATATCTTTTTTTAGTAAATGTACTTAAAAACGCATCTGGTGATTTGCCGGATTTAAACGAGACTTTATGAACAAGGTTTAGAACATCCTTTTTAATGACAATATCATTTTTGTCCCAGATATTCGGCCATTTGCCCAGTTGTGGTTCACTTAAAGTTATTGCTTTGTCTGATATAGAGATGCTTCGTTGTTCTTTCTTGAACAAATTGCCCATAATCCGATGGTGTATAGTTACGATTAATTCTTTATTCATCTTGGTATTATATATTAATGACTAGGCTCGTGTACAATTAATGGTGATGATAGCGCAAATAAATGGCAAAGTTTTGGAACACGATGGTAGAGTTACCGTTATTGACTGTAATGGAGTAGGTTATGGCGTCTATACTCTTAGCGACGAACAGGCCCATATGCGCCTTGGTACGGACATTAAAGTATATATTTATGAGCATATAAAAGAAGAGGCGCACGACTTATACGGCTTCTCAACCAAAACTCGCAAAGATTTATTCATAAAACTATTAAGCGTCAATGGTGTTGGGCCTAAAGCCGCAGCAGCAATTACCGACCTTGCAAACGAAGGCCAGGTAAGGGCAAGTATCGCAGCTGGAGATGTTAAGTTTATATCTAGCGCGAGCGGTGTTGGTAAAAAAGTTGCTGAAAGAGTTGTAGTTGATCTTAAGAACAAACTTGGACTTGATGCTGCCGATGACGCAACAGCTTTCTTGCAGAGTTCATCATTTAGCGATGGAGATGAGGCGCTACAAGCGTTAGTTGGCCTGGGATATAGCCGTGAAGACGCCGCTATGGCACTAAGTAAGGTTGACTCAAGCCTTTCCACAGAAGCTCGCGTTAAACAGGCGTTAAAAAGGTAAACTATGGCGATTGAACGAATTATTAATACTCAAGTTACGGCTGACGACAACGACGACGACGCATTAATTGAAGTAACGTTAAGGCCAAAAACTTTTGCCGATATGATAGGTCAAGAGCGCATCAAAACTAACTTGAAGCTGGCTATTGCAGCAGCCAAGAAGCGCGAAGAGCCAATAGATCATGTCTTGCTCTACGGCCCTCCTGGACTAGGCAAGACAACGATGGCGAGTGTTATTGCTAACGAAATGGGTGCGCAGATAAGAATCACTAGCGGGCCTGCGATAGACCGTGCGGCAGATTTAGCTAGCTTACTTACTAACCTGCAAGATGGTGACATTTTATTTATTGATGAAATTCACAGATTGAACCGTAGCGTTGAAGAAGTTTTATACAGTGCGATGGAAGATTATGCGATTGATATTATGTTGGGCAAAGGACCTAGTGCTAAAAGCCTACGACTGGACTTGCCAAAGTTTACATTGATTGGAGCTACGACAAGGACGGGAGCATTAGCTGCACCATTAAGAGACAGATTCGGTATGATTCATCGCCTAGAGTTTTATGACCCAAGTGAGATTGCACAAATAGTGACTCGCTCAGCATCAATACTGGGTTCCAAAATCGATAAGCAGGCTGCCGACACTCTGTCTACTCGTGCTCGTTTAACGCCTCGTATAGCTAACAGATTGTTGAAGAGAGTTCGTGACTACGCCGATATTAACGGTGACGGCATTATAGATATGACTCAAACTGAAAAGGCGTTAAAGTTACTAGAAGTTGATGCCATTGGTCTTGATCCAGCCGATAGATTGCTACTAACGACAATCATAGACTTGCATGACGGTGGGCCAGTTGGACTCAATACGTTGGCTGCTATTCTTGGAGATGAGGCAACTACAATTGAAGATTTTATCGAACCGTATCTGTTACAAATTGGATTATTGGAGCGTACGCCCCGTGGTCGCAAAGTAACGTCCAAGGCATATAAGCATCTAGGCAAAACCGATAAGCGTAAACAGTCTGAACTGTTATAATAAAAGTTATGGTTGTCGAAAAAGATAATGAATATGCAATGTCTCCTCATAAAGCTGAGGCCTGCAAGCAGTTGTCGCCCCTTGGCCGGCGATTGTTTAAATATGTTGAGTTTGATGAGGATGAAACGATTTTAGCAGAAGTTCATAAACATCCAATTGGGGTTATTGGAATTTGGTTGACGGGCGGATTTATTACTGCAGCTATTTTGATAGTAGCTATAATGACCTTGTCGAGCTCATTTTTATCTAGCCTAGGGCTTAATCTTAGCAGCACAGCCATGGGCGGAATTATCATAGCAATTGTGGCTGTATTGGTTATTTCTATGTTTGTTGGGACTGTGATTGCCGCATTTATATATAAGAGCAGCACGATATTCGTTACTAGCGATAAGATTTCGGAAGTAGTCTACAAGAGTGTATTTAACAGAGTAGTTACTCAGTCAGGAATTGGGAATATCCAAGACGTAACAGTAACCCAAAAAGGTGTGTTGCCGCGATTGTTTCATTATGGAAACTTATTAATTGAGACTGCCGGCGAGACAGTGTCTCCTCAATTTACTTATGTGCCTCATCCTCATAGCATATCTAGAACTGTCATACAGGCGCACGAAGATTATGTCGAAAATGAACTAAAAAGATAATTTACAAAGAGAGCTATTATTCTTGGAAAGGATTCTGGCGTGCTTCTTTGAATATTGCCTTTACTTCAACGCTATTGTCGCTAAGCTGATTAATCTTGTCTATGGATGCTTGGTCTATTTTGGGTCTCTGAACTGTTTGAAGTTTTTCGCTTACTTGCGTGTCTGTTGGTTCCGCTACAATTAGGCTATTAATTCGAAATACTATAAAGCTGTATACACCCAAACTTAACATTACTATCATGAATGAAAGATGGCGCATGCCAATATTTTCAAAAGATTTAATTTTTTTGAAAATATTGGTTAGATTTAATTTTTTTGTAGCCATAGTTGTTAGCCTTTCATGGCTTAATGTAGGTTAGTAGCGTTAAATTGAAGGTAAGTTTGTTGCGGTCGCTAGGATTTGGTGTGACCGACACATTAGTAACTTGAGATGTGCGTCGGTTTTGCTCAAGGGCAGCCAAGAAGCCAATTAGTCTGTCGTAAGTAATAGCCTTGCTTGTATCTTGTTGTACGTTTATTTGCAAGCTGAACACGCCCTTGATGCCATCAACTGCTGTAGTTTGGGTTATACCCGGCGCTATTGGTTTGGGCGCTGGGGCTGCGTCCTCGGTCTTAATTATTTTAGGAGCTATTTGTCCAAGTGTTGATGCAGGGAAGCTGATAGTGCTGATAGTTATGCCGTTGTCTCCTGCGATTTTAATAATCTCGCGTACTGCCTCTGCTTGGTCTTTGTCTTGAGGAACGATCGAGCCTGCTATTTTTTCTAGTCCTTGATATTTTTCAATATCCTTTTTGGCTTGTTTGATCGAGATCTGCTGCTCATCAAGAACTCTGCTTTCCAACTTAACACTCATTAGGCTTTCTGATTTGTTGGTTAGTAGTGTATCGCCGTAGTAGACTGCACCGATATTTCCTATTATAAGTAGAGCCAATAAGCCGACCATGAAATAGTATGAATTTTTATTTTTCATGATTTTGCTCCTAAGGTTTTGGCAGAGTTTATTAGCAGGAAAGGATTTTTGGCAGAGAACTGCGCTCTTATGGAGACTGTACATGGATAACGTGGATCGGATGCTTCTGCAGAAGAACAGTTAATATTTATGATATCAGCCTTGTCAAAGATTTTATTAGCAGGATCTTGCAAATTAACTTGAACTTGAGTTGCGGTGTTGTAGTCAGACGCTGCAGCAGTTAGATCTATGCCGCCAGAAACTTTACTAATACTAAGCCCTGTTAAGCTTGCATGCTCGGGTATTGCGGCGCCAATTTGTTTGAGTAGCTTAGAAAATAAAATCTCTCTGGATAATACGGAGGCGGTTAATTTTAGCGTGCTAGAGATATCCTCCACGCGTTTTTGAGTCTCGGGTAATTTTTGCGCCGCTAGGTCTGACTTGGTTCTTTCTACCTGCTTTGCGTAGTTGTTGGTCGATTGTTGTATGTAGAAAATACCGAACAGTAAGACTAGTGCCGTACCTAGGCCGGTGAATACTAAGCCCATAGACCAGTGCCTCAACTGATCGTTCTTTTTGGCATAAGACAAGTTATGTTTAATATCTGGAGGTAATAGGTTAATCATTAGAATAACTCCTTTGGCTTGGTCAGCGATAGTCCGGCTGCTGTGATGTACATGGAGCTTTCTACGCCACCAGGGGGTTGTATGTTCTTAAACATTACATGCTTGTCCCAGGGGTTAGACATTCTTACAGGTAGTCGCAGTGCATTAGTCATATAATCGCTAAGTCCTGGCATATTTGACCCTCCACCTAAGGTCACGATTTGTACGATTTTGCGATCGTCTCCATATCGCTCTTCATAGTATCTAATCATGCGTCGAATCTCTTTTAGTATTTGTTCTAGAGTAGGCTTAAGTGCGGTGGTTATTTCTTTTTGTTTTTTGCTATAGCTAAGTCCATATTTGGCTTTTATGACCTGTGCTTCGTTTTTAGAGATGTCTAAGGCTTCTGCGATTAGATCAGTAAAGTTGTCTCCACCTCCGCCAGCTGTACCTGTTACAACGATGCCATGGTCAAATATTGTAATGTCGCTAGAAATAGAGCCATAGTCGATAATAACTGTTGGAACATCACTAAGTTCGGTATGTACAAATAATCTAGAGGATGACGCGATTGTTGCTTCTAGTGCGACAAGTTCGAGTCCGAGCACTTTAGCCAATGCAACATAAGAGTCTACGATTTTTTTGGGAACAGCTACGGCTAGCAACTCTATTTCTGTCTCTGTTGTGGAGGTAATAGAGTAGTCCATATATAAGTCGTCCACTGGTACTGGAATGTATTGCTCAGCTTCCATCCTTACAGCATCCTCCAGCTCTTTATTTGTGAGTTTAGGAAGCTTTATAGTCCTTGTGAATGTACGCATGGCAGGAATACTCATAGCTACTCTTCTGGTAGTTATTTCTCCTACTACAAATTTATCAAAAAGTTCATGAGCGGACTTGGCCATTGCCGGAATATCTACGATCACTCCATCTTTAATAATCTTTGGGTCAAATCTGTTAACGCCATAGCCAGCAACAATAGCATTTTTGCCTTCTGGCTTAGTTTGCATGACTTTCATGGAACTAAAGCCAATATCTAGCCCGAATAGGGGCTTGTCTTTATACAGGTATCGAGAGTTCATACCTGTATTCCTTGCCAGTTTAGACTGTCGACTGTAAGTTTCATACCCACCTGTTTTATAAACATTAGCTTTAATAGAATTATAACAGATTTATTGAGTTTACTAGGGTAGTACATCAAGGCTTAGTAAGTACTTCTCGCCACGATAGGACGTTATAAGTGCTGGTTGTTGGATAGCTTGGTGGTGGAGCGTAAAGTAGGTTGTAGTCATATTGGCTGTCATTATGTTCGATTCCAGATATGTAGCCATTGGCAGGATCATTCACCGCGTCTCCGCACGCCCCACCAGTTTGATATGTCCAGGTCCACGTTTGCCTGCTGGCTACTGAGCCGTAAAAAGTAAACGTTTGATTACTGTTTATCCAGCCGCGAGTACAATTTTGTGCGCTGGTTCTGTATTTGCCTGCGTAGATTACGCTTCCGGATTGAGCTATTAAAGCTCCGTCTATTTCGAAGTTAAAGGCACCGGTTGAGGGCGGTGCATACGGAGCTATTGTGATTGAGTTTTCTGATATTAAGCCGATTGCGTCAGAGCCATCTTTGGCGGTGTATTTTATATTTCCAGCTATAACTATTTCGGCGTTGTTGTTGGTGGCTAGTCGACCGGCCGCTATTGTTACTCGGCCATGGTAGCTAGGATTAGAAAGGACCCAGACGTTATCCTCGGCAAATATTACGCCAGATGCCGGAATAGTTATTCCAGAAGCTACAACAGTTGTGGTTAAGGCACTGGTATATGGTGTTAGTCTGTCGTTTTCAGCATCAACATTGAGTAGGTCGTATGTGCCGCTTGTGTTGAGTTTTATGAGATATCCTTTTGTTAATGAATATGCGCCAGAGGAGCTGCGTTGCGGCAAGTAGGCTGCAGTTCTAGTGGTGGGAGTTTGAGTACATGCGTTAGATAGTGCCGCTAAGGAAGAAGTTGAAGCGTCGGTATTGAAGGCAAGTTTCTTGATAGTGCATAGCGAGCTAGTTACTTGATTAAAGTCTACTGCCGGCACTGGATAGCGCCAGTCTGTTTTTGCTCTCGTGTTGCAATTTATTGGTGTGGTTATAGATGTATCACACCAAACTCCAGGGCGGCTTGTCGAACCATTTCCGCCGAGTTGGCTAGACGGCACGTAAGTAGTATTAGCAGACGTTACGTCCGTGCTATTGGTTCCGTCCATTCGAACGCCTTGATTAGAGTGAACTGGGCCACTTGCTGACTCGGTATTACCAAACCATAAAGCAGTATCCGAGACTACGCCATAACTAGCAAAAGAAGGTGAGCCAATTTGGGCATCAACAGTTCTTGTTATTTTGCTGTTAGCTACCTGTCCAATCGACCTTATCTTGGCTATGGTTGAACCAGTGCTTTGTGGACTAATCCATAGCGTAAAAGTACCCTCCACCACATTATTGTCGTTTACGTAGTTATGGACATAAGGGCCGTAACCTAGCGTAGGGTCGGGTGTAGTAGGCGTAGTTTTACCGTCTTTAAAATCTGAAGGACTATGGCTGAGGTGCCAGAGGTAGTAGTTTACTCCTGCTTCAGAAATGTTGAAGGCTTTTTGGCTAACGACATTTCTACCAACAAGCTGTAAGTTAGACATTACTATTTCTGCAGCTGCGCCACTAATAATCACTATCGCAATCATGAAGCTTAATAATGTCGGCATTATAAAACCGTTTTCGGATTTCAATAGTTGTCGTCGGCTAATCATAGATTTGTCTTTCGGTTTCTAAGACTTACAAGTAGAGAGATACTGTCATTGCCTTTGACGACAGGAGCTTTAACTGGCACGGCCAGAGTGATTTTAATTTCTTTAATAGTGTGAAGGTCAGTTATTGGCATAGCCAGTGTTGCGCCATATGAATCTAAGTAAGTGAAGGTATTAACTCCGGTAGTTGCATAGAAAGGACTAATTATAGTGTAGGTTTTCTTGGTTGAGGTTATTGGTGTGCCACTTGGCGGATTGGCCGTCATGGTCGTTACATCTGCGTATAAAGTTGTCTTGGTAGAGTCTAAATAATATCGAATAAGCGAGGCATAGGTGTCCTTTGGATAGAAATATGCATACATTGTAATCTCGTCGGCAGATGCTTGAGATATGTCTGTCAGGCCTCTAACTACTTGAGCAATTCGTTGTGACTGAAAGGCCAGACCGCCAAAAACTATTCCATCTTGTTGTAGGGCAAGGTATTGGCTGGTTGAGGTGGTTATGAAGGTGTATGTAATAGTGCTGATGATTGCGACTAATATCATGACTATAGATAGTTCAACGATCGTAAAACCATCACTAGTTAGTTTACGGAGCGACATTTATACCTCCTAACATTGGACTGCCAGGTAGTGCTAGGGTGTCGCCATTAGATGAAATTACTAATTGAGTACTACCTAGCGCGAGTGAAGTTAAGTTGACCGTGCAGTTTAGCTGAGTGCTTGTACCTGTGCATGTAGCTGTTTTTGTAGTTCCGCCCTGCACTATCATTACTGAGGTGCCGCAGCCGCCGGCACTACAACCTAAGTTTGTGCCATTGATCTGAAAAGTAAAGGCCGACATGTTGCTACTAGAAATATTGGCTTCACTAGGCAATAGGGTACTTATCCTGGGGAAGCTAGAACTAGTCGTGAGTATTAGCCTAACTTTTTGAAGATAACTTAGTCCACCATAACTAAAAGTAGTAGTAGGTGGCGATGAAGCCGAATATGTAGGTACATTTATTGGATTGAATGAATTGGTGCCGCTATAAGGTACAGCCGCCGCAACATAGTATGTCGTTCCGCCTATTGCACAACTTGTATTGCCTAGTTCTCCACAAAATATGTATGCTCCTGGAACTAGATTCTTCAAAGCCGTTAAGCCGTTGCCGTCAGTAGTCGGTCTAGTGTCGGAAGGGCTAAGATTATCGTAATAATAAGTACCATCGGTTGCCAGAGTGTATTTTTTATATCCGCCCTTCACATATACCTTCATTCCAGATAGTGGATTTCCATCTTTGTCGGTGGCCTCGATAACAATACTATTTGCACCTTGAGGTTTAAGTGTCAGTGTTATAAATGAAGATAATTGAGTGAATATTTTTTGACTAGAATATGTTGGCTGTAGCGTGCCGTTTGGAGCGATAGTATTGAGAGTAGAATACCCCGGCATACTAGCGGTTGCAATGTAATCGTAGGCGTTAGTGTCGGGAGGTAGACCATAAAATATGGCATTGCCATTTATATCAGTTGTGTCGGCGACTGTGACGTTGGGGGTTACAGTAATATCAGATACTTGGACAGTCGCACCAGAAATAGGATTTCCCGTATTATCTATTACGCTAATAAATAATGCGCCGGTAGTACTGGCAGTTTCGGCTACTCTTGCCGATACCTGGGTGTCGACTTCTGCTAATTTGTTAGTTGCAGGAGCATAGGCGGAAACGTGTAGTATTTTGTAGTCAGCGGGATTTAAGTCGGTGGCAGGCGACCCAGTCGGTGCCGGATAGTTGCGGCAGTACATTTGTTTGAGCGCCACCGTTGGGTATGGGCCACAACCGTCGTAGGCTTCGTCAACATAATCGATAGTCGTCTTGATTGTATAAGTTACGCCGTTTAATACTTGCGTGGTACTTGCGGGCAGTAGACTTGTAGAATAAATACTACCACCAGATACTGCAAGGCTGTCGTATGGAAGAGATTTTAAATATTCCATTTGATTGGTTGCAAACGTTAATGCTACCGCCTTGCGTTTTGTGTAGACGGCGCTACTAATCAATGAAGTAAACAGCCCAAGTACACTTAAAGCAATAATACTCAAAACAGTCATAGCTACCACTAGCTCAACTAGCGTGAAGCCGTCCTGACTGAGTTTGCGTTTTCCTGCCATAATTTAGGTGCCGATATTTTTGCTTAAATTAGCTATCGGTCCCATGACACTAGCGGCGATCAGACCCACTACCGCGCCTAGTACGATAATCATTAATGGTTCAATGATAGAACTAAGGCCATCGACTACAGCTTCTACCTCTTCTTCATAAAAGTCAGCAACTTTAATTAAAATAGTATCGATCTGACCAGTCTCTTCGCCTACGGCCAACATTTGGCTGACAATAGGTGGAAAATGCTTACTTTTACTAAGTGGATCAGATAATTGCTTGCCGTTCTTCACAGCCTTGGCGGCTTCTTTTAATTCGGCTTCTATGACTTTGTTGCCGATCGCACCACCTGTTACATCCAAAGCTTCTAGTACGCCAACGCCGGCTGACATAAGTGATGCAAATGTGCGCGAGAATCGAGCAATTGCTACCTTAGTTATAATCATCTTTACTATAGGCGTCTTGAGTAGTAATGAGTGGAATTGATATTTGCCTTTGGCGGTTTTTATATAGCGCCTAACTGCGTAAATTGTGCCAAAAAACACCACTAGTATTAGTATTGAATTTTGTTGCATGAACTCACTCCCGGACAGCATCACACGGGTATAAATAGGTAATGTGCTTTTACCACCGCTAAGGTCAGTTAAGATTTTGCCAATTTTTGGAATAACGAATATCATTACGCCAAAAAAGGCTATAGTTGTGATGGTTAAAATTGCGATAGGGTAAGTCATGGCGCTTTTAACTTTTTTGCGCATGCTAGATTCTTGTTCAACTTGAGTAGCTAATCGTTTTAGGATTTCATCAAGAATACCACCAGCCTCTCCAGCACTGACCATGTTCACAAATACTTCAGAAAATACATTTGGATATTTTGCTAAGGCGTCTGCAAGTGGTATACCGCTTTCAACGTCTTTTGTGATGCCGATTAATACTATTTTGAAGTATTTGCTTTCAGTTTGGCCTTGCAGCATAGCTAGAGATCTAGTCAAAGGCACTCCAGCCCCAACCATTGTAGATAATTGACGCGTAAAGACTACGAGTTCCTTTTGCTTGACCTTTTTATTCTTGTTAAAACGGTTAATTAGAGTGTTCTTACCGGTATTTGCTTTGACAACTATTGGTCGTAAGCCTTGATGATTTAGAGTAGCGATAAGGGCTTCTTTGGTCGTGCTGTCACTTATTCCAGTGATAGTCTTGCCTTCTTTGTTAGTAGCGGTGTAGTTGAACTTCATTTTATTTCTCAGCCGTAACGCGTAGAATTTCTTCTATTGTAGTTTGGCCACGAAGGGCCTTAATGAATCCATCGATCTGCATAATTATCATGCCATCCTTGATAGCTTGGTCTTGGATGATTTCGCTAGTAGAGTTTGAGACTATCAAGTCCTGGATTTTTGCAGAGCTACCGAGCACTTCGTAAATACCCATGCGACCCTTATAGCCAATGTGTCCACAACTTTCACAGCCGCCATCATGCACTCTCCATAATTTTGTGATTTTACTAGGAGTCGTACTTAGTTCAGCAGGGGATTCTTTATTAGTTTTGGATGTATTGGTTTGACCAATTCCTGCCGCTAGTGCTTCTGCTTCGAGATCATGTATTTGCTTCATTATGCCGGCGTCATTAGTCCCGAATATTTCTGATATTTGTGCAAGAATTGCATCTTCTGGAACATAAACTTCACGACAGTCGACACATAATTTGCGGACTAATCGTTGACCGACAACAGCTCTGACTGTGCTAGCTATCAAGAAAGGTTCGATACCCATGTCTAGCAGTCGGGGCAAACATGTTGCGGCGTTGTTTGTATGAAGGGTAGAGAATACAAGGTGGCCTGTTAGCGCGGCTTGGATTCCAAGGTTAGCAGTTTCAGAATCTCGAATCTCACCTACCATTATTATATTTGGATCTTGGCGTAGTAGCGCCCTAAGTCCATTAACAAATGTCATTCCAGCGATTGGATTTACTTGAGTTTGGTTTGTGCCGGGTATTCTATATTCCACAGGATCTTCTACTGTAGATATGTTTACCATAGGTTTGTTGAGTATGCTAAGAACGCTAAAAAGACTCGTTGATTTACCAGAACCGGTAGGGCCAGTAACTAATATCATGCCGTGCGGTTGGACAATTGCTTTGTTAACATTTTTGAGTGCAGTACCCCAGTAGCCAAGTTCTTCTAAAGTTGATGCTTTGGCTGATTCGTTTAATATACGCATTACGACTTTCTCACCGTCCAGAATAGGTAGGGTCGAGACTCGAAGTGCATAAATCTGTTCCCCGATCTGTATTTTGAATCTGCCGTCTTGTGGGGATCTGCGTTCGTCAATTTTCAGATTTGAAAGAATTTTTATACGTGAAACTAGTGAGCCTAAGACTTTTTTCGGTAGTTTGTTGGCTTCTCTTAGTACGCCGTCTACTCGGTAACGAACGAGCACGTAATCTTCTCTAGGTTCAATATGCACATCGCTGGCGCCGCTCTTTATGCCGTATTCGATTATCAAGTTTACAGTTTTAGCAATTGGAGAATCTTCGGCTACATCTTCTTCGTCGATCTCTTCGTCGTCATCGCCGCCAATTTCTTCAGGCGTTATTACTTTCGTGAGCTCACTGTTAATATTTCCTCGATATTGGTCCAGGGTTGCCTGAATGTTTGTGGCGGTTGCAATATGGATTTTAATATTTGTACCCAATTGTTTTTGGAGGAAGTTAATGGCCTGTATATCGTCTGGATCTTCCATTGCGAGCTGTTTGCTGCCATCGTCCTCTACGCCAAATAGCACGACTTTATATTGTCTGGCAACTCTCTCTGGTATTAGCTTTAGTACATCTCTTTTTATTTCTTTAGTGGTGAGTTCGATGAATGGTATGTCAGACTCTTCTGCATAAAGCTTCGTTAACTCTTTTTCGGTGAGAACATTATTTTTGATTACTAAATCTTGTAAGGGCTTCTTCTCTGTTTTTTCTTGCTGTTTTAGAGTGGCCAACTGTTCTTCAGTGACTTTACCGGCTTTTTCGAGCAATTTTTCTACTAAGGCATCAGATATACGCATATTTGCTTCTTATTATATACGAAAAACCATTAGCACGTTAATCTTATAGGCGCGAATTTGATAAGTTTGACTCAATATTACTTGCCGGAGCATTAGCTTGAGCGGTTTTGCAATTTACGCCAATTATGACTTAAAAATGAACAGTTCGATTTTAGTTGTTTGTCGCGCTATAATTGAAATAACGACTGGTGGCCGTTCTATTAGAAACACTTTTAAATTGGGGGTAATATGGCTAAAGAAAAGAAAATCGATAACACCAAGGGTGAAGTTAGCTCGAGTTCATCGGCTTCTGAGGGTAAAAGTAAAGCCCTAGGTTTGGCGTTAGAAGCCATCGAGAAGCAGTTCGGTAAAGGTTCTATCATGAAGATGGGTGATGCTCAAAAACAGAAGGTTGAGTGCATTTCTACCGGCAGCTTATCACTAGACATCGCTTTGGGCGGTGGTATTCCTAAGGGTCGTGTTATAGAGGTTTATGGTCCAGAAAGTTCCGGTAAAACTACACTTACATTGCACGCAATTGCAGAAGTTCAGCGTAATGGCGGAACAGCTGCCTTTATCGACGCAGAGCACGCGCTTGACCCAGCTTATGCAAGACGAATTGGCGTAGATGTAGAGAACTTGCTGTTGTCTCAGCCAGATAACGGCGAGCAAGCTCTTGAAATTGTCGAAACATTAGTTCGCAGTAATGCTGTTGACTTGATAGTTGTCGACTCAGTGGCGGCGCTAGTCCCAAGGGCTGAAATTGAAGGCGAAATGGGCGACAGTCATATGGGTCTACAGGCTCGTTTGATGAGCCAGGCTTTACGTAAGCTTACTGGCGTTATTAGTCGTTCGCACGCCACAGTAATATTCATCAACCAGATTCGTATGAAAATCGGAGTCATGTTTGGCAACCCAGAGACTACTACAGGCGGTAACGCCTTGAAGTTTTACGCAAGTGTTCGTATAGACATTCGTCGTATTGCCCAAATCAAAGCAGGCGAAGAGATTATAGGCAACCGTACGAGGGTTAAGGTAGTCAAAAACAAGATTGCGCCACCTTTCCGTCAAGCCGAATTCGATATTATGTACAACCAGGGTATTTCTAAGTCAGGCGATATTCTGGACTTAGCAGTTGAGAAGGGCATTGTCGAAAAAGCTGGCGCATGGTTCTCTTATGGTGGCGAGAAGATTTCTCAGGGTCGTGAAGCTGCCAAGACTTACCTAGATGCAAATCCAAAAGTTAGAGACGAAATAGCCAAAAAAGTCACAGAAGCCGCCGCTAAAGAGGAATAAATATCTACGGAACGGTAGTTTAGTGTGAAAATAACTAATATCAAGCAACAGGTGAAGCGGTCAGACCGGTTCTCTGTTTATGTTGATGGTATTTATAAGTTCTCTTTTGGTGAGAGCGAGCTGCTAAATAGCAGGGTTCATATAAACATGGAGTTGACGGAAGGTGAGCTAAGCGACTTACAGCAAGCTGCTGAATTAGATAAGGCTTATGACAGAGCGATAAACTTTATTAGTTTGCGTCGTCGCAGTCAGTGGGAGATTGAGGAGTATTTGAAGCGTAAAGAGTACTCCCCTGCCCTTATCGATACTATACTTAACAAGTTAAGTATTAAGAATTATATTGATGATTTGGCTTTTGCTAAAGCTTGGGTTTCTAGTCGTCGCCTGCTGAAAGCCATATCTCAGCGTAAACTCAGTTTAGAACTTCGCGCCAAACGCGTTTCCGATGAAATAATAAGACAGGTAATATCAGAAGATGAGACCAGCGAAGCAGACGTATTAGCAGATCTCATATCAAGAAAACGCAAACAAAGCCGCTATCAAGACGATCTAAAACTGATGCAATACCTCGCCCGCCAAGGTTATAACTACGGGGATATAAAGGCCGGCTTAAATAGCGACATTGTCGAGGACTATTAGCTAGCGAGAGCAGATGATATCGACGATCCTAGTTTTGCACGCAAAGGCTGTTGCAAGTCTTTGATGATAATTTTGCTGCTGGAAATTTCAATTATTTGTGAACGGTCGACACTCAGTGCTCCACCGCTAAAACTTTTCATTATTGATTGCGAGACATAAATTTTTTGGACAAACATTGAAGAGGTGTCTGTGGCGTAGTCGTTTACTTTGCCGAGCTTCGACTTGCCTTCTGTTTGAACCGGCATGCCGACTAGTTCAAAGCCAATTTCTAGGACTTCTTTTAGTCTTACTAATTCGTCTGACTCTCCCAAAACTTCGTGATCATTTATTACAATACCTTGAGGAATTATCTCTCTAATATCCTGACAAAGTAATATTAGCTTTTTCTTGCTGTCAAAACTATCCTGTACATAAAAGCCCTCTATCTTAAGATTGTTAGGGTTAAAAATAGCAGAAATAGTAGTCGCTACTGCAGTGCCCGTCCGTAGACTCATTACTGGCCGCCCTATTAGTGTTTGACTTAATTGCAACATGGTTAAGCATAGTATAGCAAGACATTCAAATATGCGGTATGTGCTTGTAATAATCATCATTGATTATGAACTGTAAATGAATAGCAACATGCTCATGCTTGCTTATGTAGTTAGCGCGATTCTACAATTCACGCAGTATGCATAAGTTGAGAGCTTTTATTATTTTAATAGAAATATTATTGTGGGTTTTGGCGCCATTTTGGTCTGTAAAAGTTTATGCAAGTGGAATGGTATTAATAACTGGGCTACAGACCGGCTCATCGTCAAATGCAAGTTCGGAGTATGTTGAGATTACGAACCAGTCGGGAGGAGAAGTGGTGGTGGATAGCTGGAGACTTCGTTATGCTTCATCGACAGGAATATCCTACGCAACTAAGGCGACACTAACAGGAATTATTGCCGACGGCGAGTCTATTACGTTTGCCTCGAGCGGCTATGTTGGGGTTGCCCAGAATCGTCAAATAATGGTTGAGGGTTTGGCCCAGGTGGGTGGTCATATCCAGCTTGTCGATAATCTAAACAATGTTATTGATTTGCTAGGTTGGGGGACGGCCATACATCCAGAAGTTTCTTCAGCTCAAGCTCCTTCCGCCGGTCAAGTTTTACATCGTAAAATTGATTCCAGTGGGCTATTTGTGGACACCGACAATAATCTTTTAGATTTTAATTTAGTAGACTTGACGACTACCCTCCCTGCTGTTGATCTACCGCCAGAACCGATAGCTAACGCCGGCTTAATTCCCCCAGTAATAAGTGAGATGCTTCCTAATCCTGCATCACCTCAGACAGACGAAAAAGATGAATTCGTCGAACTATATAATCCAAATTCGATTCCATTTAGTCTGGCTGGCTACAAGCTGCAAACGGGCAGAAGTTTTTCTTATAGCCTGAACTTTACCGACCAAGTAATACCGGCATTATCTTATGTTGATTTTACTAGTGGGGCGTCACCTCTTACTTTGTCGAATACTGACGGCTTGGCTAGACTATTGGATTCTTCCGGTTTAGTTGTCGACCAAACGGATGCTTATGGGTTGGCACCTGAAGGTCAATCTTGGGCCTTGATTGAAGGTTTTTGGATGTGGACACTTTCGCCTACTCCGGCTATGGCGAATTCCCTTACATTGCCCTTGCCTCCTATTATCAAAGAGCCGGCAGTAAAGGCCACCACAACAAAACAAGCAGCTCCTATTAAGCCAAAAACTAGCAACGTTAAGGCCGCCAGTGCCACAAAATCTACATCAACAAATCAACCCTCAGCAACTGGCTCTGGCTCGTCACCACCAAAGCCCAGCAGTAGATTACACCCTGCTATCCTTGCCGGAGTCGGTGGTCTCGCGTTAATATACGGTGTATATGAATACCGACATGATATTAAAAATGCACTCTACCGCTTCAAGAGATACCGAATTGCTGGCAAAGAAAATAGGCAATCGTCTGAAGGGGGGAGAGGTGATTGAGCTATTAAGTGATTTAGGTGGCGGCAAAACAACTTTTGTTAGAGGTTTAGTAGAAGGGTCGGGCAGTCATGATCATGTAGCTAGTCCAACTTATACGATTAGTCGAAATTATTCTGCTCCAAAATTTAACATTCATCATTTTGACTTCTATCGCTTGCAAGAGGCAGGCCTTATTGGCCCAGAATTAGAGGAAGTGTTAAATGATTCGTCTGGAGTGGTTGTAGTTGAGTGGGCGGAGGTAGTCAGGCATGTTTTGCCAGAGGAGAGAGTAGCTATCAAGATAAGTCTTCTAGAAAATGAGGAGCGGGACATCACCATTAAATACCCAGAGTCTATGAAGTATTTATTTGAAGATTTAGAGGCCAGTAAATGATTTTATTTATACGAACAGACAAGTCCGAGGCCGAGATTGCACTTTATGAGGGTAGTAAATGCATAGAGCATTATACCTGGTTTGCGCACCGCGAATTGTCGACTACTTTACACAGAAATATAGAAGAAATGCTTTCAAGATACGACAAATCTTGGAGCGACATAACAGGAATAGTTGTATTTAAAGGTCCTGGCAGTTTTACGGGGCTAAGAATAGGATTTACTGTGGCCAATGTGATGTCATTGATTTTGGCGGTGCCTATTGTTAGTTGTTTGGGCGATAATTGGATAGCGGATGGTATTGCAAGGTTAAAAAATGACGAAAATGAAAAGATTTCTGTGCCGGAATACGGTGGATTGCCAAATATTACAACACCCAAAAAATAGAAAATATCAGTCAGATTATTCTTATTTGACCGAATGACACTCAACAGCGTATATTATATGTAGGAATTTTGCAGTTTTGAGAGCAGATTTCACTAGATAAATTTATACTAAATTCAATTTGATTTTCAGATCTAGTCGATGGCTAATGAAGTGATAGTGACGCCATAACGCTAGATCTGCAGGAATAGAAAGGATATCCATTATGGATCCAATTACCATTATATTGGCATTGGTTGGCGTTGGCATTGGCTTTGGAGCCAGCACGGCGACCACTAAACGTAAAATCGGTTCAGCTGAAGAGGCTGCAGACAAAGAGCTAAAAAAAGCCAAAAAAGAGGCCGAAAAACAATTAAGCGAGGCGCGTGAAGAAGCTTCAAAGATTAGTGATGAAGCACGTCGAGAAGATCAGAATCGTCGCAGAGAAGCCAAGGATATCGAACAAAGACTATTGTCTCGTCAAGAATCCTTAGACAAAAAACTAGATGAACTAGACAAGCGATCAGAAGCTTTGCGTAAGGGCGAAGATGAAGTTGATGGACTCAAGAACGAGATTCGTGACATTCGCACTAAACAACAGGAAAAGCTAGAAAAAGTTGCAAAACTTAGCAAAACTGAAGCTGCTGAAAAGTTAATGCAAATGACAGAGCGAGACATCAAAAACGATTTGATAGGTTTAGTCACTAAACTTCAGACAGAAGCACAAGAAAATGCAGAAGAAAAAGCAGCTGTAATTATTACTAGCGCTATGGAAAGAATGGCTAGCGAAGTTACTGCAGAGCGAACTGTTACAGCCGTTAAGTTAGTTGACGAAGAAATGAAGGGTCGTATTATCGGCAAAGAAGGCCGAAACATACAATCATTACAACGAGCTACAGGCGTAGACATTATGGTTGACGATACTCCGGGTATGATTATCCTTAGTTCGTTTGACCCGGTACGTCGTGAAGTCGCTCGTCAGGCTTTAGAAATGCTATTAAAAGATGGCCGCGTTCATCCTGGACGTATTGAAGAAGTTGTCGAAAAAGCACAAAAAGAAGTCCAAAAAGACGTAATGCGTGCTGCAGAAGATGCAGCCCGTGAAGTCGGCGTGATAGGAATTCCAAAAGAAGTATTACAGCTATTGGGCGAACTTAAATATCGAACAAGCTATGGCCAGAACGTTCTTAAGCACAGTACAGAGATGGCTCATATTGCAGGATTGATTGCCGAAGAAGTTGGCGCCAACGTTAAAGTAGCAAAATACGCTACATTGGTTCACGATCTTGGAAAAGCTATGACCCACAAGATGGAAGGCAAGCACCACCATATTTCAGGTGAGATGTTGCGTAAATACGGAGCGCCAGAAGAAGTGGCTCTAGCTGCAGAACAACACCACGACGACATGGAAGCAACCTCGGTTGAAGCGATTATCGTACGCGTTTGTGATGCTATTAGTGCATCTCGTCCGGGTGCGCGCAACATTAGTGCCGAGAACTTTGGTGAGCGTATGCGGGACTTAGAAAACGTCGCAACCGGCTTTGAAGGTATCGACAAGGCCTATGCTATTAGCGCTGGTCGTGAAATTCGTGTATTCGTTAAGCCAGAAAACGTCGACGACCTTTCAGCCATTAAATTAGCTCGTGATATTGCTACAAAAATCGAGAGCACTATGCAGTACCCAGGTACTATCAAGGTCAACGTCATCCGCGAAACTCGAGCTATTGAGTTTGCTAAATAATACTAATTGTTTAATAGGTGATAAAGCTATCGCGATAGATGATATGATGCTGCTATGAAACCAGAAATCGAAGTTAAGTTCCTAATTGTAAATCACGACGAAGTCCGCGCTAAGCTTAAAGCTTTGAGCGCCAAACTTGAGAATCCAGAGCGACTTATGCGCCGTGCGATGCTTGACACTCCCGATCGAAAATTCAGAACAGGCAAAAGCTTTCAACGTTTAAGAGTTAGGGATGAAGGAAATAAAGTTACGCTTACCGTCAAGATAGGCAGAGACGTCGATAAAGGCTATGCTCAAGAAGTTGAAACTGTAGTCGGTTCTTTCGATACTACAATTGAACTATTTAAGTCTATTGGATTTGAGGTCTATAGTTTTCAAGAGTCGAAACGTGAGACCTGGAAGCTGTTAGATGTGGAGGTAGTGTTAGATGAATGGCCTTGGGCTGCGCCTTATATAGAAATTGAAGGTCAAACTGAAGATTTAATTAAAGAAGTAGCCATAAAACTTGGTTTTGATTGGTCTGCAAGAATTCACGGGAGTGTTGACGAAGTTTATATGAGAGATTATCCAAAAATGAAGTATGGTGATTCAATAGGAGAAATTTCAGAAGTACGATTTGGAGACCCTTTGCCAAAGTATTTGAAAGAAAAGCTTTAATGAAGATTCTATACATCGGTGACATTATGGGGCCGCTTGGCATCGAAGCAGTACGCAAGGTGTTGCCCGATTTAAAGCGCGAACAACAGATTGACTTGGTGATAGCTCAGTCCGAGAATGTTACGAATGGCAAGAGTATGTCGCCAGCAGATATGAAGCTACTGCAAGGTCTCGGTGTTGACTTCTTTACTGGCGGCAATCATACTCCGAAGTCTACTGATTTATTGCCGTTATTGGCAGACAACTCACAACCTGTAATTGGGCCAGCTAATCTTATAGGCTGTCCAGGTCGAGGTTGGAAATATATTAAAAGTCATGCTGGGCCTGTTTTGGTAATTTCTATTTTGGGTGAAACTTTTGGCAATAATAAGCCAGAGATAGAAAACCCGTTAATAACTATAGATAAAATTTTGGCAGAAAATACTGGCGTAAATAGGTTAGCTACTATTGTTGATTTCCATGGTGATTTTAGTAGCGAAAAGCGGGTTATTGGATATTATCTGGATGGTAAGGTGTCGGCAGTAGTTGGTGATCATTGGCATGTGCCGACTGCTGACGCCATGATATTACCAAAAGGCACGGCTCATATTACGGACGTTGGCATGTGTGGTTCGTTGCACTCTAGTTTGGGTGTTAAGCTAGAATCAATTATTCCAAGATGGCATGATGGTATCAAAAATAAGAACGAATTAGAAAATGAAGGTACTCTGCAATTTAACTCTGTTCTTATAGATGTTAATACTCAGACCGGATTAGCAAATTCTATTGTACAAATCCAGAGATAGGCTCAGATAGGGACTGTCGTTATAGATAATAAGCAGATAGATGGTATAATAGTATAAATATGCCTCAATTCAATATAGAAAGGGGCCATCTTGGCCCTATTCATGCGCTGGCTGGTCTTGATATTCCAGTATTAGCAAAGTATCGTTACAATACTTTCGCTCCATATGATGTTCTTCAAAAAGAGCCTACTTTAATGTTGAATCGTTTTAGTGGCGCATTCATTAAGCATCCTGCAATGACTTCTGTAGATTATTTGCCAGGCGAAAGATTGTCGGCTTCTAGTGTTCTTAGCACTAAACCAAAGCAAGTCATGATTGGCGAATTTAATAAGCCCTTCAAATCATCAGCTCCAATTTCTAAGATAGATTTTAATGCATCAATCGAAGAGACTGATATTTCTTTTTATGACAAGTACGACGAATTAGTCGATATGTACGGCTTATCAGCAGACGACGCATTTGTTGCCGTCCGAGGGCTGGTTAGGGCTGTTCAGATGAACTTGATTGATCACAAGAATTCAGGTCGTGAATTTCGGGTCGTTGATTTTAGCTAGGCTTGAGCCGGCTGTTTGAGTCGCTTATCTATGTAAGGTTACTGTAGGGGTGAAAGGGAGGCGCACATCAATCCAGGCGCCCGCAACGCTGGGGCCTGTGACTGATGACCGAGCCATCGACTTGCGTCAGCTAAAGCTGACGCGTCGAAGAACCGAGCACTAGCGCCTGCCAAAGAAAAAAGGCTACATAAATGTAACCTTTTTTCTTTGGTCGAGAGCAACCGAATGTCCTCGAACTATGTAACTTCATCATAGATACCTCCGACCATTACAGTAATTTGTGCAAAGAACTAGAAGTCATATGTCGTTATGAACCCAAAAACGAAGCACTCGTGATGCTCTTAGCAGAGAACTTTATTTGCTCGTTAAATTAGAATAAACAAGCTCGGCTACTTTAGTGTGTTCACTAGCATCGAGATGGGCTCCATCTATCCCAACCTTAATGCTATTGAGTGAGACGTAATCAATCCCCAATCTTGTTGCTAAGCTTTCGTAAACCTGTGCCAATTGTTTTGATTTTTCTGTTGCTCCTAAATACCTGTCGTTTTTACGGCAATATTCAGTATTTTCATTTATAACGGGTGGCGAAAGTAATATAACGTCAGGTTTTACATCTCTAAATTGTGATGCTCGGTTTAGAATAATGTTCAGCAATTGTTCCATACTCTGACCGACATCTTCTGCATTCATACTCATTTCATGCTTAAGCTCGTTTGAACCTAACAATACGATAACTTTATCAAGTGGGTCATGACTATCGAGACAAGCCTCTATGTAGTCTAGCGCTCGACGCCCTTCCTTACCGGGTCGTGGGTCACCATGTACTATGGCCCGAGAATTGAGGTTTTCTTCGATAATCTCGTAGTTGCTACCAAGTAACACTTGTAATTTACCCGTCCAGCGCACATCGGCTGCATACCGTTCGTGATTTGAACCTGGTATATATCCCCAAGATAAAGAGTCGCCAAAAACTAGGATGCGTTCCGAAGAAGGATTTATGTTCATCACAACATTATAACAGTGGAGACAGCTCAAAAAAAGACTTCCGAAGAAGTCTTTAATATCTATAGTTGGTCGAGAGCAACCGACTTCAAACTAAGAGAACCCCATGCAGGGTTCTTCAAAGACAGTAATTTCGAACTTGGTCGGGGTGAAAGGG
>JBAXJI010000008.1:0-45089 GCA_037137935.1 Candidatus Saccharimonadota bacterium
GTACTTTAAAAGTTTTAAGCGTGGGGTTCAGCTACACTTAGGACTGATTTTACTGATTAACAATCTTTTACTCGTAGCTGTATATATAGTTGGGGCGCGGTTATTAGATCTGTCGTCCTCGATGCTAGCCATTATCCTTGTAGCAACCGCACTACTGTTGATGTTAATAATCACATTTGTATCGACAAACTATCTTAGTAAACCCATGGATACAATTGGCCGTGCCATTAACTATGTTTCTCCAGACAAATCTGACTATGCCGCACCAGTTCTTGATGATATAAGATTAGGACGAGAGCTAGTCACAGAACTTAGCAGGGAAGTTTACTCCATTGCAAGTAGTTTAAAAACCAGTCCATTAATTAGCTCGGCACCAAACGAAAACGTGTTGATGAATAGTTTATCAATCCCGATTGTTATGATGGATAAATCTCAGAAGATTACATTTATAAATACCGCAGCAAGTAAATTTATAGGCAAGGCAGCTACAGAAATTATAAATAAGAATATGTATGATATCTTTGATTTTTCATTTTCTAGCGACGACACATATGATTCCTGGCTAAATCAAACGCGGACGAACAGCGCTGTGGCTAGCAAATCATGGAGCCACGTAAGACTGCCATTAGCTGACCCGACAGGGCTTAAACAAGTAGACATGACCGCTAGCTATAGTCTTGACAGTGCTACAGGCACAGAAATTACACTGACCTTATACGATAGAACACTGGACTATAGCAAGGATGATGAATCGATAAGTTTTGTAGCAATCGCTGTTCATGAACTACGTAATCCAGTAACTCTACTACGTGGCTATATAGATGTTTTTGAAGAAGAGCTTTCAGGCAAACTAAATGTTGAGTTGGCTGACTTTATGATAAAAATGCAAGTAGCAGCTGGGCAATTATCGACATTCATAAATAATATCCTAAATGTGTCTCGCGTAGAAAACGACAAATTATCTTTAGAACTTAGCGAACAAAAATGGCCAGACATAATCCAGGGCGCAATTAACGGAATCAGCATGCGGGCAAAAGTACACAACAAGACTATTGAATTTGTAGCGCCCAATAATCTTCCAACAGTAGGTGTGGACAGCGTTAGTATCTATGAAGTTCTAAGTAACCTACTTGATAACGCAATAAAATATAGTGGCGACAACGCCGGCAAAATTGTTGTTAGCACATTATTGACCAAGGATGGTCTAGTTGAAACAAAGATTCAAGATTTTGGAGTAGGTATTTCGTCGAATGTTTTACCAAAACTATTTGAGAAATTTTACCGCAACCATCGCACACAAACTTCAGTCGGCGGGACAGGACTAGGACTATATCTTAGCAAAGCAATAGTTAACGCTCACGGCGGCAACGTCTGGGTAGACTCCAAAGAAGGTCAGGGATCGACATTTGGCTTCACAGTACTGCCGTATGTTATGGTTGCAAACAAATTAAAGCCCGGCAATGATGGCATAACTCGTAATGCACATGGGTGGATCAAGAATCACTCACTTTATAGGCGATAGACAACTTATGAATGAACGCTTTAATCTGCTAAAATACCTCTAATGGATAATGCTATAACCAACCCCAAAACTGCTCGCAAAGTCCTCTGTGTTGAAGACGAATTCTTTATTAGCGAGCTATACTCGCGCGCGCTAACAAGAGGCGGCTACCAAGTTGAAGTCGTAACGGATGGACTAAAGGGACTAGCTATGGCTATGACCAACGACTACGACATAATCTTGCTCGATATTATGGTGCCGAACATGACTGGCATAGACATACTCAGACATCTTAGAGAAGAAAAGGCCGACTTGCGGGCGAAAATTATTATCACGACGAATTTAGACCAAGGTAAAGAGAACCGCACAGATATAGAGAAACACGCTGACGGATACATAATCAAAGCCGAGATCACTCCAAGGCAACTTGTTGAGTTTTTAGATACCATCAAATAAAGCAGCTCAGATTATAAATCATAAAATCTAGCCCTTATCTTAGCGGGAACAATAACATGGATGTTGTGATAAAAACTTTTCCATTGAAGTATTGGCGTAATGGAGTATAAATAGATCTAACCTAAGAGGAGAATCAGAATGAACTACATTTCTAAAATCCTTATTAAACTCTTAAAGAGCAGGCTCATACTGCTCAGGCAGGCATTGACACTGAACCGCGTTCGCGCGGTTTTTTTGTGCCTTATTCTAATCACATCATTTAGCTTAACTAGTTTTGTGCCATGGTATACCGCTAGAGCATTAGCTGCCCCTAAAAAATCAAACTCTCTTAATGTAGAAAACCAAAAAGGCAAGGAAAAGCCTGAAGGCATAAAGGGCAAAAGCTTAGATCCAAAACAAGAATTACATGGTCCTGGGATAAACGAGCCTAAAAAAAACGGCTTTGAACAAAAAGAACTAGTCGATAAGCGCGAACGATATAAAGAAGTAATCCAAAACACCGACGGCAGTCTGACGGAAAAAAATTATATTAGTTCGAAGTTTTATCAGAAAAACGGCAAGTGGGAGACTATAAACAGCACGCTTGTCGAAGATACGAACGCTGCGAATTCTCAAGGAATTGGAAAGTTGTTAGGTTTTATAGGATCAGCTTTTAAGGGCGTAACTAGTTATAAAGTTGCAGCTAACGACTGGCAGGCAAAACTGTCTTCGAGCAATGACAGTGTTGGCATGGCTAGGATTGAGCTTGGTAAAGACACTCTTATTTATTCACCTATCGACGCAAAAGATGTTGACCCAGTACTTACAACCGACAGTCAAGGTAAGCAAACAGTCCACTATTACGACATATGGCCAGGCGTAAATCTGGACTACATTGTAAATTCAGAATCTTTAAAGTTGAACATCGAACTAAAGGACAAAAATGCCACAAATAATATTGCCTTTAAAGTTAGCGGCGGCACGTTAACTCCCGACAAGGACAACCCCGGCGCCTTCAAAGTTGACGGCTCGCTTGGCGGAAAGTTCAACGTTACACCCATTAACCTTATTCTAAATAAGCATGGGCTAGTCACCGAACCAGGCGTTTATCACCAAGAATATAAAGATGGCGTACTAAGGACATGGGTAAACAAAGATTTCTTACAGCATCTTTCTGCAGAGTCTTTTCCGGCAGTTATTGACCCGACTACATCTCCAGCGCAGTTCTCTGGCACTAGAGCAGGCGGCAATTATATGTCCTTCAAAAGTGATGGATACGTATGTAACTCATCCATTTGTAACATATATTCGGGGTCATTACTTGACTCCAGTAATATCTGGCGAGCGTGGCGCGGAGCCTTTTCCGTCCCATACAGTTTCTTGGCAGGGCAGGATCTCGTATACGCCAACCTACACTTAACTCAATTAACAAACACGACATTCTGGACAGGCAATTATGCCGCTCACCAATTTGCCGCATTTTGGGCTCCTTGCCTCGATAGCTTTAACTGCATATCAGCGCCAACGAGTCCCGGTTTTTCTGGTGTTAGCACCTCGGGTGACATTAATGTAACCGAGATTTATCGTCAGAAGGTTGCGCTTGGTGATTACGGCGCTTGGCTAATGATGGTTGGCGAAGAGTGTGGTTGCGACACCTATAAAAATTTTGACCCTGAGGGCACCTACGTATCATTTACTTATAGCCCAAAAGCACCAATGACTTCACCTGTTTTGCCGGCAGACAATCAAACTATAGTTACCGACCAACCGACACTACAAATCAACCCTGTTAGCAGCGTAGCGGGTGATCAAATTAAATACTTCTACAGACTAAGTACAAGTCCTGATGCCGAGACAGGAGCGATAATTAACTCGGGCGACGTGACAGATACTCAATGGACAATACCGGAGGGCGTACTTCAAGACGGTACGACATATTACTGGCATGCGTATACGTCAAATTGGGTTAATGGCCAACTATATAGTTATACATCGCCAAATTGGGTCAGGTCGTTCAAGGTTAACTTACGTACTGGCAAAGACAATACTCAGAGTTATGATAGCGCCGGTCCGGTTTCTGTCGGACTAGCGACTGGTAATGTGTCTACTAGCGCCAGCTCACACTCCATGCGGGCACTCGGCGGAAACATCGGAATTGGCCTAGACTACAATAGCCCCAAGAAAACTAAGCCAGGGCTAGTTGGATCATACTATAACAACAACAATCTGAGTGGTTCACCCGCTTTAACAAGGGTTGATCAAAATGTTAATTTTGATTGGGGAACGGCTAGTCCATCGTCAAATGTAGTTGTGTCGGATAATTTTTCCGCCCAATGGAACGGTTACTTTGTCGCACCCGCAACAGACACTTATACATTTGGTGGTATAAATGACGACTACAATACAATTAGAATAACCATAAATGGGGTTGAGCAGGTGGCCTATAACGGTACCTGTTATTCAACCGTAACATGTTATGGAACTCAGACATTTGCCTTAAATGCAGGAGATATAGTTCCTATTAAGATAGATTATGTCGAAATTAGCGGTCCGGCTTATGTAAGAAATTATATTAAGGGCCTGATCACGCCTGCCCAAATAATCCCAAATGAATGGCTCAGAACACCTCTTAAGGATTCCAACCCTACGAATGGATTAAAATCATTTTACTTTAACGACAACGGCTCTCACACAGCACCCGCTGATAAATCGACTGCATTTTCGTCAAGAACAGAAATTGGTAGTCAATTTAACTGGAGCACAGGATCGGCAGTGGCGTCTGGACCTACCGACAACTGGATGTCCACATATGAAGGCTACGTAACCGCTCCAACAGACGGCGTATATACATTTAAGACAATCGCTGATGATGCCGCACGCGTGACAGTTGATGGACAGGTAATTATAAATGACTACGCACCGGATGGAGCAGTTAGCTCCACTTCAAGCCCGGGCGTTAGTCTAATCGGCGGCAAAAGTGTACCTATAAAAATTGAATATTATGAGCTTGGTGGCGCCGCCAACCTCTACTTCACTGTAAAGAGCGCTACTCTTGCCGAACAAGATGTTCCTGCCAATTGGTTAAGCAGCCAAGTGAAAGTTCTGCCTGATGGCTGGAACTTAAATTTAGATGCTGATGGCACTCTAGCCTATGATTATGCAAGAGTAACTCCATCTAGCGTAATTTTATCTGACGCCGCAGGAACATCTAGCGAGTTTAAGTGGGATGCAGCAAAAGGCAGCTATACCTCGCCAGTAAACGATCACAGTTTACTAGCCAGAAACAATGACGGCAGCATCACTCTTAATGCTACAAGTGGCATGGTTTATGTATTCAATGTTGACGGCACACTGAGAGAAGTGAGTACGCCGGCAAATGCCAAAAATCCAACTGCACTTAAATATACCTATAGTGGAATTCCGCCAAGATTAACGCAAATTACCGATCCTGTTGATCCAAGCCGAAACGGAACACTTTACTATAGTGGCGATACTAATTGTACAGCGCCACCAACTGGTTTTGATCCAACTGCACCATCAAATATGCTTTGTGCTTTTAAGACGACTGATGGCGACGCCACATTCTTCTATTACAAAAAAGGATTATTATCTCGCATAGAACTACCGGGCGGTAATATTACAGATATTGGTTACGATAGCTTGGGAAGAATAACACAACAAAAGAGCAGTCTGGCCAATGATGCGATTGTAGCAGGAGTAATTTTGGATGATGCAAATGCAACATCAGAAATTAGCTACGACATACTGGGCAGGGCAAGCAAGATCACCGAACCAGCACCAGCGCTCGGAAGCCCAAGACGAATTCACAGCTACAATTATCAAATAGCCGACACTGGTTATTGGAGTACTCCTGAGTCTCTTGGTCCAAATCCAGAGGGCAACCCAGTTGCAAGTACCTGGGGCGATGATCGAATAAACCTATTTACTAGATTCGGGCAAAGCGCATCCTACAGATTTTACGATGGCACTAGCTGGTCTGACTGGCAGGACCTCGGTGCAGTAGTACTTAACGATCCTGGTGTTACTAGCATGATTAAAGACAGAATAGATATATTTATTAGGAGTTCTGATAATCAGCTTTGGACAAAGTCCTACATAAACGGTACTTGGACCAGCTACGTACCGTTAGGTGGAGGCACGATTATTTCATCGCCATCAGCAACCAGCTGGACTAATAATGGCACACGCATGGACGTAGTTGGACGTAATGTGAATAATGAAATCGAGCACCGGTATTGGACGCCGACTACAGGTTGGTCGCCATTCGGAAGTATGGGGGGGTGCTTATCCGACGCGCCTTCGGTTTCGTCTTGGGGAGTTGATAGGTTAAACATTTTCGCAATTGGCTGCGGACCTACTCTAGGTCAAGGACCTTCAACGCTTTGGTCACGTAACTGGAACTCGAGCTGGGAAAGTTTCGCTAACCCCCTCGGGTCAGTTGAACAATTTGGAAATGGCGTTCAAGCAACAACTACGCCTGATAAAAACATTCATATTGTTGCCAGAAACACTGCGGGTCAGTTGCGATACGGACACTATAATCCGTCGTCTGGGCTTTATGAACCATTCCAGACTGTACAAAATTGCATGAACGGTAACCCCGGTGTAGTCAATAATGGGTCAATAACGAGTGTGTTCTATAAAGGTTGCGACGGAACATTGTATGTAACAAGAAGGACCCCAATAAAAGGCTCAACCACAGTCAAAATAAGTAATACGAGCGAGCCAGTAGGCTACACGCAGAAGATTGACTTCGACAACACGTACCGAACAATTAGGGCCTACGACAAAGCCGGCAATATCGGCACAACGGAATGGCATTCAATCAAAGACTACACCTTGTCATCAACCGATCCTTTAAGCCTAAAAACGACCACAATATACGATCAAAATGATCTACCGATCGAAAACTACGGCCCAGCACCAAAAGAATGGTTTGATGCTAGTCGTCGACCTCTAGCTGCATACTCCACACAAGTGCCCAAGACCGAATCTAAATATGACGAAGCCATTACCGGGTTAAATGTTGCATGGTTTGATGCGAAAAGCGATACCTTGTACGGTGCGCCAAAATTATTTACCACAAATATAGAGCCAGGTACAAACCGCATAGCCTACGATAATCAAAAACCAATTACAGCCACTGCCGTAGGTTCAACAGGAATCGGCCTAAGAGGTAGCGGTAAAATAACTTTCCCTGGAACAGGAGCATATACATTCAACGGGAACGTAAATACTGCTAGCGACATTTATAGACTATATATTGATGGAAAATTAGTAGTTAATAAGCCGATAAATAGTACGGCCGTAAATCAAACTGGTGTGTTTAACGCAGTGGCAGGGAAGCAGTACGACTTTACTATAGAATTTATTGACACTGCTAGCGATGGCTATATGAGCACTTTTGTTCAAGGCCCAGGACTACCGGTTCAAGCTAGCTATGTGGAGTTCGCAAACTTAATAAAGCCTGGCTATAACCTTAACACTTCAAACAAGGCCTTTGACTCAGTAACCGGAGACGTGTCATCCTCTATAAATTACGGCACTACCCCCGAACTCGGCTTGATGCAAAGCACTACATCCGACGTGGGCGGTCTATCCTATACTTCGTCGGCAACCTACGAAGCTCAAGGTGTGGCCAATAGTTTGCTCAGACAAACCAGTAAATCATTGCCTGGTGGCAACACGACTACTTACACATATTATGGCGCAACTGAAGCAGTCGATAATCCTTGCACCACAGCAATTGACGCAGTAAGCCAAGCTGGCTTTGGCAAAATAACAACCGAGCAAGATCCTGATGGTGCAGGCGTTGCCGTCAGTAGAACCAAAGAGTTTGTCTACGATAAAAAGGGCAGAGTGGTAGCAGCACGAACGAACAAAGACCCATGGACCTGCACATCCTATGATGCAAGAGGTCGCAAGACACAAGTTGTACAGCCTACTATCAATAGTCGCGTTGGTCGAACGGTCTCATATTCCTACAACATTCTTGGAAACCCCCTTAAAAGCAGCACAACCGACTCATTAGTTGGCACAACCGAATCGGGCATAGATTTACTTGGCAGGGGCATATCTGGCAAAGATATTTGGGGCAATATCTACACAACTTCCTATGATGCAAATGGCAGGGCGGCCTCAATAGTCAGTCCGGTTGGCACCGAAACTTACACCTACGACAGCTTAGACCGCGTCATTGCTTACGCAATTGATGGCGTAAATCAGGCAACAATGACCTACGACAACTTCAGTCGAGTTACCGGTATTGTCTACTCACAAGCAAAAGACGCTCTAGGCAACACCCTAAAATTGAACCTTGTTAAACATGATGGCATGCAAAGAGTAACTGGCAGCACGTATCAAACAAGCGACGGTAAGGTCTTTGACGAATCGGTAGTCTTAAGTCAGTTAGGAAAAACAGTTGGAGCGTCTCAAACATATAACGGACAGACAATTAATAGCAGCTTTAGCTTTGACAAACTCGGACGTCTAACGAGCGCCACAGTTGGTCAGACAAAGTTTGACTATGGCTTCAATGTAAGAGATTTGGCATGCAGTACCTTACCTGGCCTGAACGAAAATGCTAACAAAGATTCAAATCGAACAAATTCTGCAATAACAAATCTCCTTACCAATACGCAACAAAGCAGTAACTGGTACTGCTATGACATGGCGGATAGGCTAATAAAGAGCAGTGACGTACAAATCGGGGCACCGACCTATGACGATCATGGCAATACTGCGTCGTTCGCTGGTGGAGGCGTACCAATTAAATTTACCTACAATGCTTCTGACCAGAATACTATGATTTCTCAGGGCACAAACCGAATCGAATATACCAAAACTGCGAGTGGCGCAATAGTCAGGAAAAAAGAATACCTAAAAGGCGTCTTGAACAAGTCATATAGGTACGTTGCCGGCGGTAGAATTCTCCAATCTTGCAGCTTAACTAATGCTTCGTCTTGTACAAATCTTGACACTTACATATCGCTCCCCGGCGCTGTAACGCTTACAAAATCACCAACCAACACAGTAATTACTAAGCGAATAATCTACAGCCTCAAGAACTTCCATGGCGACACCGCGCTGACCATAAATGCTTCTGGCGTTGCGACTAGTAGCTTAATGGCAGATGGACCTTTTGGTGAAGGCTTAATAGCGGGAACATTGGGCGCATTTACAACCGGAACAACCAATTCGTCCAACCAATTTATGGGTTGGGCAGCAAATCCTGCGCGCAAGCAAGAAACGATGTTTACTCTTGGTATAGTCCAAATGGGTCAACGAGTCTACATACCAAGTCTCGGCCGCTTCCTCCAAGCCGACCCAGTCGAAGGTGGCACCTCAAACGCCTACGTCTACGTCCAAGATCCTATTAACTTTGATGATTACAATGGCATGTTTGGAGTACCAAAATGGGCAAGATGGGTGGCGGGGGCGGTAGCGGCGGTCGCTATTGTTGCGATTGCGATAATTGTTCTCCCGATAATTGCAGGTGCTGTCGCTCTGACTGCTGGAATCGCAATTGGCGTAGCCGCTTTGGGTGCTATTGCGGCTACCGGCATAAGCATTGCGGCTAGAGGTAAAATTGACGGTACCACGGCTATACACGCTGTTATTGGCGCTGCAAGCGGTCTACTCCTCGCTGCCGGGTCTGCATTGGTTGGCTCAATCATGGAGGCGAGCACTGCAGCAACTACTCTAGTTATTGGCGCTTCAGAAGTAGCCCAAAAATCTACCCCTTATATAGATAAGGGCCGTAGTATGGTTACGTCTGACGGATTCAGAATGACCGAGTACTACTTTAACAAATTAACTTCATCTGGCAGAGCAGATTTTGCAAGCAGGGCTTTAAATATTATTCAAAATGCAACTGAAGTCACTCCAGATCCAGAAGGATATGAAGGTGTATATAGATATGTGTATAATAGTTGGGAGCTGTTATATAATCCGTTAACTCAAGAAATATCACACTTAGGACCGTTAAAATGAAGAAGAATACCGCACTTATAAAATTGGCACGAAGCCTAAACAGGCTAAACAACCCTGTTGAACTTGCTAAAGATTCGCATATATACATTCGTGATCTTGTTCCTGAGCTACGCGTTATTCTTGCCCATGACACCAAGACAATCAAGGATATAAATGATATACGGGATTACATGTATCTTATTTTATACCCGTTGATGAAGATTTCTATAGTGGGCAATGTGGGTATGAGCGATGGACTACATGAACTTGCTCGTGATTTTGATAATAAAGACTATAGATCATTGAGTATCATAAATAAAAAACTCAGCAACGGTTACTATAAAAAAATACTCTAGTTTTAGGTGTATAATTGGGTTAGTTATGTAGGTACTTTCACTAATTTGTGGATTTTTACTCGCAGGCTTTTATTAGACAGAGAGGCATACTCACTGAACGCCGAATGGCTTCACGTCACTGCTAACCTCAAACACATCTCGTTCAACTGACGCAGCAAGGGCTTTTGCGCTACTTCTGGTCACACGGATAATTTAAACAATACAGTTTAAATGTCCTACTTATTATTTGTTTTTAATACGTTTTCGGGCACCAAAAATACCTACAAAAAACCGTAAACTATTCTACTTAATCCTTGAAAGGACCTTAATTATGCGCGAGAAAATCAACGAAGAAGTATCTGTAATTATGTACTATAGCTCGACTAAACGCTTGGCTGTGCCGCACTTAATCCGCTGGCAAAGCCGCGAGTATCTGGTCGGCAAAATCGGCTACCACCACACTGTCATGGAAGGCCGAGTACTGCACCACATCTACGAATTAGCCGATAAAAATCATGCTCTGTGGTTTAGACTGAATCTCGACACTAGTAATTTGCACTGGAGATTGGAGGCGATCAGCGATGGAAACGCCAATTAACTACAACCCGCCTATGATGATGCACATCGACCTAAACTCCTGTTTTGCCATAATCGAACAGCAGGCTAACCCTTTGATTCGCAACAAACCAGTAGCGATTGCGGCCTACGACACGCCCAGGGGCATCATAATCGCTTCCAGCTACGAAGCCAAAGCTTTGGGCATAAAACTTGGCGTTAGCGTCCGTGACGCTCGTTTGTTGTGTAGGGACGTCATAGTGATGACACCCGATCCAGAAAAATACTTTGACGCACATCGTCGATTCAAGCGAGTACTACAGAACTATACCGACTCGGTAACACCAAAATCAGTCGACG
The DNA here is from genome assembly GCA_037137935.1 of Candidatus Saccharimonadota bacterium. Classification (GTDB taxonomy): domain Bacteria; phylum Patescibacteriota; class Saccharimonadia; order Saccharimonadales; family AQU-01; genus CALRGT01. The sequence goes on from JBAXJI010000008.1 coordinate 11,179, forward strand.
AATTCGTTATCGATTTTCGCGGCTCACCAGCTGTCCGGCGAGGCAAAAGTTTGCAAGAAATTGGCTTTGAAATTAAAAGCGACATCAAGCAGGCTATCGGTGAATATGTAACAGTTAATGTCGGAATTGGACCTAACCGCTTTTTAGCCAAATTAGCAGCTGGCCTAAATAAGCCTGACGGCCTGGACACTATTAATGGCGATAATCTGCGCGAAACCTATGCAAAACTTCAACTCATCGATTTGCCGGGAATTAACACTCGCTACAGTGCTAGACTAAATGCCGCCAATATTTACACGCCAATACAGTTTCTTGACGCACCCATGCCACTACTCAAGAAAAGGGTATTCAAAAGTGTCGTTGGATTCTATTGGTATTTGCGACTGCGAGGTCACGAGATTGATCAGGTTGACTTTGGCCGCAAAAGCTTTGGCCAACAATATGCGCTAGGCGACAAAACTTCTGATCCAGAACAACTATCACGCCTACTAATGAAGCTCTGTGAAAAAGCTGGCCGGCGTCTACGAAAGGGTGGTTTTGTAGCTGGCGGAATACACCTTTGGTTGAATTTCGAGAACCGCACATACTACGCTCAAGGCAAAAAACTACATAGAGACATCTACTCGACTCAAGATATTTATTTGGCAGCTCAAAGAATTTTAAGCAACGTCTCTATTCCGGCTCGCGTCACCAATATTGGCGTCACCGTCATCGACTTACACCCTAGCAACCCTGAACAACTAGGACTATTCGACGACAGCCGACTAGACACCCGCAGTCTGGCTCGGGCAGCCGACTTAATCAACGACCGCTACGGCGAATTCACACTAGTGCCAGCCATAATGGCTAATATGCAAGACGTAGTTTTGAAGCGAGTAGCTTTTGGTAGCATCCGCGACTTATAGAAATTAGAGCCACGCTACTTACGCGTATACAGGCGCGTATCACGTGGATCATAGCCGGTAGCCAGTAGCGCGTCTATAATCTCGTCGTCAGTGTCTTCGAAGGTCATAACATTTGCAGAACTAATCCCATCTTTCATAAATGTTCCGTGAGCCTCTCGGATAGTCCTGACTTTATCGTCAAAATTTTCGGCCTTAATATCATAAAGCCAAGCTTTGCTGCCAGAAGGTATGCGAGCGGTGGCTGCAATAGCCGTTCTAGCGATAACATTATTTACATCCAAGCCAACAACCAATTTGGAGGTCTCAGACTGAGCAGCGTTAAATAAATAATCATACTCTTCGGCATCGGCATTGTCGGCAATAGCATCCATACCGTATCTGAGATCGTAGACGTCACTAAGAGAAAGATTACCTAAAGTCTTGGATGATTCCGATGCTTCAATAGTATTATTCTTACACAAGTCTGCTCGCCAGACAGTTCCACCCTCGACATAACCCATACTTTCATAAAGATCACCGGCTGGTCCACGACTAGCGGCAGAAGTCAGCCTAATAGTCTCAACATCCTTTTCGTCAAACCATTCATGCAGTGAGTTCATTGCGGCACGACCAAGACCTCGACCAGTAGCTTCTGGCAACGTGACTACATCATCCACCCAGCCCTCTAGGCTAGGGGTCCAAAGGCGATTAGCTGTGGCTGTGGCCATGATTCTGCCATCATCTCCAGTACTAATAAAAACTGCAGTATCTTCTTTATTCTTCCTGATTTGATCTAGGTTTTGGTCTATTGAATGATGCTGATCAGAAATAGACTTTGACCTGAATTTTTCACTTAGGTGTGACAATAATGGCACAAAGTCTTCTATATCGTCATCAAAATGACCAATCATTTGCTCGAACTTAGGATTTGAGGCTGATGAATTCATAGACTGCCCCTATTTACTTAATGCTTTAATTATACTAGTAATTTTAACTATTAACAAAATTGTGTCCCGAGTTATCTTTTATCAATCGACCCTAAAAAACGTAAACACATCAACAATCAAGTAATAACTAGCACTTATTTTGCATATAAATATGTGACATGATATTTTCAATTAATGTCGACACCTGCATTTCAAGAAAGAGAGAGTTTCTATTTTCATGCCGTCAACTCGGCACGCGAAGTATTGAGTCATCCCGACCTAGACACCACGGACCACCCCCATGTCGACAAATTACTCGGAATGGTAGATTATGCAGCGCTACTTATCCCAGATAAAGCACATGGAATTTTACATACTGGGGACTTGATAATTAAAGGCTCTGTGGCGATATTGCCATTACTAGAAAGTGACCTAAACGGATCTAGCCAATACACTTATGACTCTGCCGAAAATCTTAACCGAAATAATGGTAATAGCATTGAATACGACTTGCGCCAGGAAAGATCAATCCAAGCCCATTGCAGGCATCAGGACGAAGTGCTCGTGCCGATGATTTCACTGGCGCCTAAACTAGCAATAAGATCATCAGTTCAAGTTGGGTCAACCATGGCGCACGAATTAGACCATGCTCATAAACTCACCAATCCAAAAGAAAATTTTCGTTACGGTGTCGATACGCCAACATCCAATGCTATTTTGGAAATTTCTGCCTATCGTTTAGAAGACGCAGTTTTGCGAGCAAACTATGCAGACGGTTATGAGGAAGAGAGGAGCAAAATAGAACATCGTTATCGCAACCAAGACTTGCCTAATAAGTATCGAGCTCGTGACGCCGACCCATTAACCAGAAATGTAAGAACAGTGGCATTTTTAAACTATTTTTTTGACAGAATAGGCGCTCAAGTAGGCACCCAGCCTTCCTCTAAAGTTATAAAAGGCCTTCAAGCACAGGACATTATCTAAAAATTAACCAGGTAAGGTAGAGTGGTAGCAAATTTTAATTCCGAACGATAAATCATCTATTAACAACTAAGATTCTGGTGTCCCTAAGGGGTTCGATTTATAAGGAAAATATTGGTGAAATCATTAGGTGGAATAAGGCTATATTAGCTCTACGATAGTCGCATTACCAATTGATGTATCGACTTCATATTCGTGAGTATGCGGTAAATTCTTTACTACTCTTTTGATTGCTCTTGCAAATGCACCGTGTCCAACTACCAATATGTTGTCTTCCTCTAACGTTTGAAGATACTTAAATGCTTCTTCAGCTCTCTTTTGCAGGTCTTCTATAGTTTCTGAACCTTCAACATTATCAAACTCTTTATACTCGTGTTTATCTAAGAAATCTGCTCCCAACGTACCCTCTAATACGCCAAAAGTTCGCTCAATGAACATTTCATTCTTCTGTATTTTATCTATTGGATATCCTAATTCTTGAGCTATTAACTTAGAAGTCTCGTAAGTTCGTTCATAAGGTGAGCAAACTATTAAATCTATTGCTGGTAGCTTTTGTTTGATTTCTCTACCCACGGCTTTAGCTTGTTCAATACCTCTATTTGTAAGTTTAGTTTCTGTCTGGCCAGACAATAAGCCGGCCACATTCATATCAGTCTCACCGTGCCTTACATAAAACAATTTCTTCATTATTGAGAGTATAGCAGAATCGAAATATTTAACAGATACGAAAAAACACCCAGCTATCAACTAAGATAAGTGAGTGTTTTATCAATCTGAAATTCTCTTATGGTGATCCTAAGGAGAATCGAACTCCTATTGCCAGGATGAGAACCTGGTGTCCTAACCGTTAGACGATAGGACCATTAGAGAATCTCAGGTGCTATGGGATGAAGCTAGGCTTTACCAGCCCACTTAGGTCCTAGCCACCAAGGTTGGGTTAAGCTATTTCCTAGTTGCTTATCCTATCATATCTGTTAATTGTAGTCTATGGTAGGCCATTGCTTAAATCACCAAAACAACAGATAATAAAAGCATAAGCAGATAACAATTTAACGTACCGGCAGGTGGGTCATGGACTGGTTCAAAAAAGTAATCAAAGGTAATAGTGGCGGCGACGGATCTTTGGCGTCTCGATTACAGGCCGAAAGATTAAAGTCAGACATCATACTTAGCGCCATAGAAACTGGCGTGGTAGTGGTAGACGAAAACCAAATCGTGCAACTTATTAATCCTGCAGGAGCAAGAATAGCCGGCTGGACGATGGCCGAAGCTGTAGGCCTTGACTACAGATCAATCATACATCTTACCGACGAAAAAGAAGTTGACTACACTGACCCGCAGAATCCATTCAAACAAGCCATGATAAGCGGCAAAACTATCGTGGACAACAACGCGGTATTATCCACCAAAACAAATCAACACACACCGATAAGCCTTAGCGTATCTCCGGTTTTTGATGCTAATAATAAGCGCGTGACTGGTGTGGTGGGAGTTTTTAGCGACGTATCCCAACAGCGCCGAGAAGAAAGGCAACGTGCCGAATTTATTAGTACTGCTAGTCACGAAATGCGTACTCCTGTAGCCGCTATTGAAGGCTACCTAGCACTAGCCATGAACAATAAAGTAGCCAATATAGATTTAAAAGCCAGAGATTACCTTGAGAAAGCTCACAGCTCTACTCAACATTTAGGTAAATTATTTCAAGATTTGTTGACTAGCGCTAGAGCAGAGGACGGACGCTTAAGCAATCATCCGACTGCCATAGAAATGGGCAGTTATTTGCAGCAATTAACGGAAGATCTGAGATTTGGCGCCGAAAAGAAGGGCCTGCTAGTAGAATTCGTAGTTGGATCGGAAAAGACCAACCCGACATCAGCTGCGGGAGTTAAGGTGATTCCACCACTCTATTACATCAGAGCCGACAATGAGAGAATTCGAGAGGTAGTAACTAATTTATTCGACAACGCAGTCAAGTACTCAGACAAGGGGATGATATCTGTTGGTATCACCGGCAATGATAAGATAGTCCAGATTTATATAAAAGACACTGGTCAGGGAATTGCACCCGTAGACATTCCACATCTTTTTCAGAAATTTTATCGTGTCGACAGCTCTTCTACTCGTACAATTGGTGGCACCGGTCTTGGCTTGTTTATTTGTCGCAAAATAGTTGAGTTATACGGCGGTCGTATATGGGTAGAAAGTGCAAAAGACAAGGGCAGCACCTTCTATATCAACATACCGCGACTGAGCTCTCAATTAGCCAACCAGATTCTCTCAAAAGAAGTCCCAACGATTATCTTCCCAGAGACTTAGTGTCATATTACGGCAGATTAAAATACGGCCTCAATTATGGCGTGCTACAATATACTTAGCACAAGCTTTATAACATAAGTACAAGGTAGAATATATGGCAAAAGTAATGTTAGTCGAGGACGATAATAACCTCAGAGAAATTTACGAAGCGCGCCTATTGGCGGAAGGATACGAAATAGTTTCTGCACGCGATGGCGAAGAAGCTTTAGCACTAGCTGTAAAAGAGCGTCCAGACCTAATAATTGCTGACGTTATGATGCCAAAAATTAGTGGCTTTGACATGCTCGACATCTTAAGATCTACACCTGAAACAAAAAACACTAAAGTCATAATAATGACTGCGCTTAGCCAGGCCGAGGACAAGTCTCGTGCTGACCAATTAGGTGCAGATCGCTATTTAGTAAAATCACAAGTGACTCTAGAGGATGTTGCCAAAGCGGCTCGAGAAGTTTTACAAGATCAACCGGATTTACCGCCAGCTGCTGAACCCGCCTTTAAAGAACCACTAGCTCCACTACCAACAGGCGTAGTTGAACCCACAGACACAATTCCAAGTTTTATTGAACCTACTACAATGCCTTCTGACACTGACTTTGTACCTAGCCTAACTCTGGACCCAGTACCTTTAGCTCCGGGAACTACAACACCAAGTAACGATGCAGTGTCAAACACCATCAACCATTCTATGGTTATAGAGCCGACTGAAAACGCAACTATTGGTGGCATGAGTAAATTAGATGACCTGACAACAAAACAAGACAGACTCGACGAAATAGCACAAGCTATAGAACCAATAATTAGCCAGCCAATTGTCCCGGCTGAACCAGTATCAGTGCCGGCTATGGCACCAGAACCAGACACCTCAGCACCAGTCCTTCCTATGGCACCAGAACCATTAACCACAACAATGCCAATAGCACCAGAACCTGTTGCTGCCACGATGCCCGCCATGACTATGCCCGAGGTCACGCCAGTACCAGCCCCGACCTTAGATCCAATTACACCAACCACAACAACAGAGACTACTACGCCTCCAGCTCCAACCAAAACAGACCTGCTAACCGACCCGAATCTTATAGCTCTATAACAACCCTTTAAGTCGATCTATACATTTATAGTAGGCTTGAGCTCTTTTAATTTGCTATACTTATGTTATGCGTATAAATCGTTACATCGCTCAATCAACAGGAATGTCCCGGCGTGCCGCCGATCGACTCATCTATACAGGCCAAGTTACTGTCAACGGTCTGACGGCTAGTGCTGGGCAAGATGTCTCCGATGCTGACAAAATATCTATAGATGGCAAACAGATAGCCAGTAGTTCGGACCAAAAATTTATCACAATAGTCATGAATAAACCCGTCGGCTATGTCTGCTCAAGAGACGGTCAGGGCAGCAAGACAGTCTACGATTTACTTCCTGAAGAGCTGCATATACTTAAACCCGTCGGAAGATTAGACAAAGACTCATCCGGGCTATTAGTCATGACCAACAATGGCAAACTCGCTCACGAATTAAGCCATCCTTCATACCAAAAACGCAAAGTTTACAATATTAGTCTCAGCCACAGCTTGACGCCTCTTCATCATCAAATGATATGCGACTACGGCATTATGCTGGAAGATGGCGTGAGTAAATTTAGTCTAGATAGAATCAGCGAAGGCAACGACAAGGATTGGCGCGTAACAATGACTGAGGGCCGCAATCGTCAAATAAGACGAACATTTAGCGCCCTAGATTATAGCGTTAAGCGTCTACACAGAATCAAATTCGGTGAGTACACATTGGCTAATTTACGCAATACCGTTTATACCGTTGTTAGTTAAGCCAAAATATTCAAAAATACTATTAACAAATCATAAACCATAGTTGGGTTGCTATTTTTATGTTATAATAGCTTTATATGTCCCGTTCTAATTTTGCCGATATTTCGACACGCATAGAAAATATCTGTGCCAATCCACCCTCAGAAGCTTTTTTGGGTGATTCAGCGCGACTCCAAACCGCCAGTTTTATTAATCATTTACAGCTCGGCACATTAGCGTTAACTGCAAGAGACTCAAGACTAACCGATGCCACGCACAGCGGCCTGGAGGTGATTGGCGGGTTAATACTTCAGACACCTCGAGTATTTAGAGGCAATTCGGTTGATGATTATTTAGCCACTCTAGCCGACGACAGAACATCAGAAAATATCATGGAGACAATTGGGTCGGGAGTAGGCGAACTTCCTGCTCAAATAGAAGCCGAATATGGCTTACGTCCAGATTGGTATAAGCTGGACCAGCCAGAAAAAGACATACTCCACATTGAGCACGGTACTGGCAGCTTCTTCTCGCTTCAACCAGACGATATTGAAAAAACTCGAGCAAGTCGCACGGGCAAAAACTGCCCATATACAAAGTTCATGGGAGCAACGGTTTTGAACGTCGCTTTGGCGCTTGAAAAACAATATGTTCTTGATAAACTCATCAATCCAGACCACCAGTAAAACTAATCTTTTCAATTACTCTATGAACACTAATCCACCCTGTTCAAGACGGTATAAATCTGTTATACTTATCACAACATGAGTAAACGAAAAGTACCGATCGTAGCTATTGTCGGGCGTGCCAATGTGGGCAAGTCCAGCTTGTTCAACGCGATTTTAGGTCGCAGGGAAACTATTATAGCTACAGAAGCTGGTACTACCCGTGATAGCATCACCGCAAAAGCCTCTTGGCAAGACAAAGATTTCTGGCTTGTTGACACTGCCGGTATGAAGGACGCTTCTGACGATTTTGAGTTCACTATCCAAGAACAAATTATCCAAGCTGCTGATAGCGCCGATATCATCTGGGTAGTGATCGAAGCTCAGACTATGATTACAGAAGAGGACAGACGCGTCGCCAAGTTAGCTCTTAAATCAAAAAAACCAGTAATTCTAGTTGTTAACAAGCGAGATAAAGCTCAGACAACTCCATTAACTGACTATTTAAAACTTGGTATTAAACCAATTATCCCTACAAGTGCAATTCACCATACTGGTATCGACGAACTACTCGACACTACAGTTCAAGAAATGCCAAAAGCTACTATCGATGAAGCTCCTGACCGAGTGCGTATCGCTATTTTGGGTCGTCCAAACGTCGGCAAATCACAACTATTCAACACTCTAGCCAAGAAGCAGCAAGCTATAGTAGCAGATCGCGCTGGCACTACCCGCGACATCAACAGAACAATCGTAAAATTTAACGGACGCGAGATAGAGCTACTCGACACTGCCGGTATTAGACGTAACGGCAAAATTGAAGTCGGCATCGAACGCTTCAGTGTTATACGCAGCCTTAGCGCTATCGAACAGTCAGACATTTGTCTATTAGTTATGGACGCTAACGAATTAAACGTACAGCTTGACCAAAAAATCGCTGGCCTTATTAAAGAAGCAGGCAAGGGCTTAATCCTAGTTATTAGTAAATGGGATAGTGTAGAAAAAGACGGTTTCACACACGACGAAATGACACCTGGTATTCGATACAACTTTGAGTTCGTGCCTTGGGCTACGCTTATTTTTACCAGCAGCATAACTGGTCAAAACGTAACTAAATTATTTGAGCTAGCTCTTGAAATCGACCAAAATCGTAAGCTACGCATCAAAACACCTGAACTTAACAGGTGGCTAGCTGACACTGTAAACGCTCACCCACCAGCAGGGCTTAAGAACCGATCACCAAAGCTTAACTACATGGTTCAAGAGGACGATAACTCAATTCCAAGCTTTAAAATATTTGGCGCACATACAAAGTTTCTTCACTGGAGCTACAAACGCTATATGGAACGCCGCTTAAGAGAACGATACGGCTTCGCAGGCTCGGCTATTCAACTCTGGTTCATCGAGAAGCACGTCACACACAAACACGGCACCAGACCCTTCCACAACGGCTAATCTAGCAGGGAGACTCCCTGCTAGATATTGATTCATTGACGCATTGATTTTGCCATTGAACATTTGCCATTGAAGCTACAATGACCAAATGAAACCTGTCAAAATAAATGACAAATGGTCAATGTTAAATGGTAAATTATGTCTTCGGTCTCTAGACTCTTTGCGCCATACTCTGTACTCTTAAGTCATGGCATTATTTCAGAGAAAACCTATCGTAACCAGCGGGGCTCCGCTATACACACTTGGACTACAAAAAACTATAGTATTTATAGGCTTGGGTAATCCGGGCAAACAATACGAGGGCACAAGACACAACATTGGCTTTAATGCCTTAGATCATTTAGCAAATAAACTCGACTTTCCAGATTGGATCGAGAAAAAGGACCTTAAAGCGATAACCACCAGTCAGGTAATTGCCGACACTAGAGTTATATTAATAAAACCTACTACATTTATGAATTTAAGCGGGGATGCAGTCCAGGCTGTTTCACATTTTTATAAAATTTCATCAGATAAATTTATAGTAGTTTATGACGAGCTGGACATACCTTTTGGGCAAATAAGAGTTCGCGTTGGCGGCTCTGCAGCAGGCCACAACGGAGTGCAATCAATCATAAATACGCTAGGCGACGGATTTGGAAGAATTCGCATTGGTATTCGTAACGAAATAGCCGAAAAGGCCGATAGTGCTAATTTTGTCCTTGGTAAATTTAGCTCCGAAGAGAAAGATCAACTCCCAAACCTACTTCTAGAAACTAACGCCGTACTTAGCGAAATAATCCATGGCCAACCACTAAACCCCGAAACCCGCAACTTCTTAGTTTGACGGTAAACGTACTTGGCACATCTTGGCTGGGTAGATTGATGGCTGTCGCATGATTCGCGGAAAATAAAAGAGCCTCTAGAGGGGGTGGGCACCGCTAGAGGCTCATTACAGGGGACGTATACAACGAAGGGACAGCTGTCCACCAACAGCTCCCACCAGAGTACCTCCCCGATGGATCTTATTGAGGCATGAGAACATTTTTCCGTAAGCGAAGATTTTTGTGGCCAGATTAGATTATAAATTGTGAGGCATATCGACAGATATGTTGAGCAATTTTAATTTACTATGGACCAGAAATATCGCTTTCGGGAAATGGAATCATGTCCCAATAAGATCCTGTATACACCCTTCAACCCACCCGAGCGAAACATCATTGTCTAGATAGTCAATACGGACATGTGTCTTCCCGCCGAGGCGGGGAATCTTTGGGACTCGCTTTGATTCGGGGACACAATCTGTCGAAACAGACGGTGTCACTAGTTAAAGGGATTAGTTTGTTTTAGAACGTGTCACTCCCGAAGGAGCAGACGAACATATAAGTGGAGGGTAACAACTTAGATATTGTCGTTCTAAAACAATCTAACAATTTGTTAGAAGGTGCTTAAGCATAGGAATACTATACTTACAAGTTGCTATACTATCAAATAAGTGTCTATGTGTCAATACTTTTTCATACATTTGTCATTATTCCAAATATGCATCTTTACTATATAATTTCACTATACTAGGCGCTGTAAAAGGAGGAATTGGAATGATAATAAATACCTGTCTACTTGCTGACGATAACTATCCAAATCTACTAAGACAAATACCTGACGCACCAAAACAGTTCTACTGGACTGGGGGCGACCTAAGTAGCCTTTGCAATCATCCTTGCGTAGCGATAGTAGGTAGTCGAAAGGTGACGCCGTACGGTCGTCTGGTAACAGCAACTCTGGCTAGCGAGCTTGCTCGACTTGGCGTAACCATAATTAGCGGGCTAGCAATTGGCGTGGACTCTATAGCACACAAGTCTGCATTAGACGCCGGCGGCAAAACTATTGCTGTTCTGCCAAGAGGTCTAGATAAAATTTATCCTTCGTGCCATGCAAATCTTGCTAACAGAATTATAGATAGCGGCGGAGTCTTGATGACCGAATACCCACAAGGATCGGAACTTTATAATTTTCAATTTTTAGCACGCAACAGAATAATTGCTGGTCTTAGCATGGGAGTAGTCGTAACAGAAGCCGCCGAGAGAAGCGGTAGCCTTAACACGGCTAATTTTGCCCTTGAGCAAGGCAGGGAGGTATTGGCTGTGCCTGGGAACATTACCAGTCCTTTGTCTAAGGGTACAAATAATCTTATTAAAATTGGAGCAACACCAATCGATAACGCTCAGGATATTATAGATAACCTGAATCTATCTTTCGAATTATTGAAAGTAAACCCGGCGGATGATCTAAATGATCTGGAAATAATATTAGTTTCACTTATTGGGGAGGGAATAGCTGATTCTGAGGCACTGTTTGCTCGCAGCGGGTTAGACACGTCTCAGTTCAGCCAAACATTAACGCTACTAGAATTAAACGGTAGAATTAAAAATATAGGCAATAACAATTGGTCACTCTAATTATAAGTCCGCTATACTTAATAGTATGGAAACTAAATCTCTAGTCTGGATATGGCTGACCATTGGTTCGATAGTTGGCAGTGGACTTGGCAGCCTATTGGACAATGGTAATTATTTTGGAGTCTGGGGCATAGTCCTAGGTGCTCTTGGAGGCATAGCTGGCATCTGGGCTGGCTACAAAATCGGCAACAACTAAGCTATTAGCTCAAATTTTAAATAGTTTGCAATTATATTAATAATCACGTAACCTTGCAGGTTGTTGGTGAAGTCAAAATAAAAGACCCAACTGTTAAAGCGTTTAAGGTATACTAGAACATACATGGCAAAAAACTTAGTAATCGTAGAGTCACCGGCTAAAGCCAAAACTATCGAAAAATTCCTCGGTAAAGATTATGTCGTCCGAAGTAGCTTCGGTCATATTCGTGATTTACCAAAAAAAGGCCTCAACATCGACAAAGACAACAACTTTGCACCTACATACGAGGTCAGCGCCGATAAGAAAAAGGTGGTCGCAGAGCTCAAAAAATTGGCGGCTGGAGCAGACGTCTGGCTCGCATCAGACGAAGACCGTGAAGGTGAGGCGATTGCCTGGCATCTAACTCAAGCCCTCAAACTTGATCCTAAAAAAACTAAACGAATAGTCTTTCATGAAATCACAAAACCTGCCATTGAAGAGGCTATAAAGAACCCTAGAACGGTTGATATCAATCTTGTAGACGCCCAACAAGCACGGCGCATTCTCGATCGCTTAGTTGGATATGAATTATCACCAGTACTATGGAAGAAAGTTCGCGCCGGATTATCAGCCGGAAGAGTCCAGTCTGTATCTGTAAGATTAATCGTAGAGCGTGAGCGTGAAATCCGAGAGTTTACAGCCATCAGCTCATTTAAAGTTACTGCGATATTTAATGTTGGCGGCGAAGAATTAAAGGCCGAACTCGACACTAAATTTAAAAGCATTGAAGAGGCACAATCATTCTTACAGTTATGCATTGATGCCACATTCACGGTATCAGCAGTAGACAAAAAACCTGGCTTTAGATCACCAAGTGCACCATTTACGACAAGTAGCTTACAGCAAGAAGCAGCCCGTCGATTGGGTTACGGCGTGAAGCAGACAATGATCCTGGCGCAGAAACTTTATGAAAACGGTCACATAACCTATATGCGTACCGATAGCACTATCTTATCGACAATAGCCGTTGATGCAGCCAAGAATTACATTACATCCAATTTTGGCGAAAACTACAGCAAACTTCAGCAATACAAAACCAAAAACTCTAGTGCACAAGAAGCTCACGAAGCAATTAGACCTACTAATTTCAACGCATTGGAAGCTGGTGATGATGGTCAGCAAGAAAGATTATACAAACTCATCTGGCAACGAACACTTGCTAGCCAAATGGCTCAAGCCAAGACAGATAAGACAGAGATAAAAATATCTGCTTCACCTAAATTTAAGAACTTATTTTTAGCTAAAGGTGAAATCTTAACATTTGATGGATTCTTAAAAGTTTATGGTGGAGGCAAAGACGACACACTATTGCCAAATGTCAGTAATGGACAACAGCTGGAGAGGCAGCAGATTCTGGCAACCGAGACATTTAGCCGAGCAGGCGCCAGATATTCTGAAGCAAGCCTAGTAAAGAAGTTAGAAGAGTTAGGCATTGGCCGACCAAGTACCTACGCACCAACCATCAGCACAATCCAGGCCAGGGAATATGTGACTAAGTCTGACCTAGAAGGTGATGAGAGAGAAATTCGTGAATTAGTATTAGAAAAATCTACTGTCGAACAAAGATCATCAACTGTTATTACGGGTGCCGATAAGAATAAACTAATCCCGACACATCTAGCAGAAGTTGTGACAGACTTCTTGGTTAAATATTTTGGAAGCGTGCTCGACTACGACTTTACTGCCAAGGTTGAAGCAGGTTTTGACCTTGTAGCCGAGGGCAAACAAGAATGGCCAAAAATGATCGGTGACTTCTACAAGAACTTCCACCCATTAGTAGTTGAGTCAGAGGGCGCCAGCAGAAAAGAAACCTCACAAGCTAGACTACTCGGCGAAGACCCTAAGTCAAAACGTCCAATGTACGCGCGTTTTGGAAGATACGGAGCCATGCTGCAAATTGGCGAAGTAGAAGACGAAGTAAAACCAGTTTTTGCGCCAATGCCAACAGGAACAGCTATTGAAAGCGTGACATTCGAGCAAGCACTAGAAATGTTTAAGTTACCGCGAACTGTCGGCCTTACCGACGATGGCCAAGAAATGAAGGCTAATATTGGTCGTTTTGGACCTTATGTCGTAGTCGGCAAAACATTTGTGTCCATCAAACCACTAGACCCTATGACCATCACTCTTGAAGAGGCCAAGGCTTTATATGCTGCAAAATTAGAAAAAGACGCTAATAAATATATAGCTGAATTTGCTAGTGGCATAAAAATAGTTAACGGGCCCTACGGACCATTTGTTACTGACGGCAAGAAGAACGCCAAGATCGACAAAGAAACAGACCCTAAAGGTATCACTGAAGCTGTAGCAAAAGAAATGCTAGCTGCTGCACCTGCTAAAGGCAAGGGTAGACGCTTTACTAAACGCAAAGCCAAAAAGTAGTTTCTCGCTCAATAAGCATCAACTCACATTTATATATTAGCTAGCGGTAGAATATTACTAGTATTATTCAGGTAATGTGGTAGAATATACGCTTATGAGCACCGGTGAGACCAACTTCGATTATGAATTATCCTTACCAGAACAGAGGAACCTTCTAAGACATATGGCGAAAATCGCTATTGATTTATTAGGTGAGCCAAACCCCGAGTCTGCTCGTGACATTAAAGAGCGGAGACTGAGGGATGGTCAATTTGCCAGAATGACAAGAACCATAATCGAGGTTGACGATAACCCGGTTGGCATTCATAACGAAATGGATATTTTCGTTCCCGAGAGATTAGTTTATAAAGCTAGCGGTGAGGATGAAGAAGAGTTTTCCCCTGGTTATATGGATGAGTCTGACGACGAAAGCACAGAAGATACCTTGAGATACGAAGGCCGCAGTTATACATTATCTACCGACCATTTTAGAAATACCATTTTTAAATCAGAGGGTATTGGCCAGTTATGCGTTAATGCTTTTGGCGATTCTAGAATAGAAATATCAGAATATTATCAAAGCAGAGTAGATGTGGATTTCTCGCATATTAGCGAAATTGATGAAATGGTATCACCATCATCTAAGCCATTTGCTAGTGATTATTTAAGAGTTATCGATGCAACTAAGCTATTAAGAGGAACTAAGTAAATAATATGGAAAATATGCCAGAAGATAATTACAGAAGCAACCACAGGCGCTTAATAAACGAGTGTGAAATAGCTATGAAAAAAGAGAAAATGAGCGGCCGCACCACTAACCAATACACTACTAGTGATAGCGAGGAAGCGTGCTTTAGATTGGCTGACGACTTCGAGAGACTGCATCAATTACATAGTCAAACAAATGTACTTGATGAGCTTGAGGGATTTGAAACTTCTGTGAAGCCTGACAATGATTTAATCCTAGAAAGCCCTTCAATAAATGTTGAATTTGATGACGTGATTTACGGCTTAGACATGCTAGGACCGGTAAAAGTGCAGTATTTAACTATTACACCGGACGAAAACCCTACAAGATATAGCACTGAAGATGAGGAAGATACCTATGCCGGACCCCACATGATCTTTACTTTCGAGATGCCAGAGAACAGCCACCTAGAATCAGCGATATACCTAGGATCAATCGCTTTAAATACGGCAGTAGTTTCCAGTCATCACAAGCCACGAATGATGAATTAGATATCGTTCCTGCAAACTTGATTAATAGATTTATGTAGATAATTTGGCATTTATCCACTAATTGCACTCTGGGCAAGAAGATTTCGTTGTGATATTAGGATACCATGTATTATGCTTATGTATCGAATACGTGCTAGAATAAGTTCAGCAAACCCTATGTTTGACTTATAAAAATTAAAGTGATATAATCTAGTTTAATACACAGATATTAACGGGCTTATATCAGAGAAGGCGACGACTATGACAGACAAGACAGTAACTACTCAAACTTTAGACATCGAAGCTATTATTAAAGACGTCTTGGCAACAATTGACCGAGAACGTGAACGCGAGATTATAAGCCGCCGTTTTGGTCTATACGACCGCAAAGAAACTCTCGAACAGATAGGTGAACTACTCGGCATCACTAGAGAACGTGTACGTCAGCTAGAAAAAGCTGTTATGATTAAACTTCGTGCTTCAGCCGAAAAAGATCTACCTCATATCGACAAAGTTCAAGCAGAATTTACTGAAGTACTACTATCAACAGGGAAGGTTGCTCGTATTAGCGAACTCGGCTCTCGCACAACAGATGAGAACAATCGCTTAGACCAAGCTCGCGTATCCTTCTTGGCACAACTTAGTCCAAAGCTAGCAGTTATCGACGATAATGACCACTTCTTCTTGGCAGTAGGGCAGAAGAGCGAGCACGACGAGAAGTCAATCCGTAACCAGGTAGACAAAATCATCGCAGCTATCAAAACAATCGGAGAGCCGATAACTATTGATGTAATTGCCGATAAAGTTAGCGACAAGGATGTTAAGCACGTACAGGCCCTAGCTAGCATATCTAAAGATATAGCCACACTAAACAACCGTTGGGGACTAATCAAATGGCCAATGGTCAACCCAAAGAACATTCGCGACAAAATATATGTTATTTTGCACGAACATGGCAAACCACTCCACTTTAATGAAATCTCAAAATCTATTAAAGATTCTAGCTTTAAGCGTAAAGATGTAACGACTCAGGCTATTCATAACGAGCTAATTAAAGACAAGCGCTTCGTACTAATCGGACGTGGAATATATGCGCTAAAGGAGTGGGGATACGACAAAGGTACAGTAGCTGATGTTATTGTTAAGGTTCTAAAAAAGGCCGGAGAACCATTGCACAGAGACGAAATCGTTAAGCGAGTCCTAAAAAGCCGCCACGTTAAAGAGACTACTATTCTACTAAATCTACAAGGCAAGGCTCAGTTCAAGCGTGTTGCTAAAGCAACTTATACGATCGCCGACGCTAAATAACTAAATATCATGTCAGAACTAGATCCAATTGAAAGTCCTGACATATTAATACCTGGCCGTGGTACTAGCTCTTATGTGGGCTTAGAATATACAGACGGCGGAGAACTACCTGTACCTGATAAATTACACCGTCTAGTTTTATGGGGTGCCGTTAGACTTAGCGAAAAGAATATTAATAAATCTGTAAAACAGGGTGATTTAATAAAACATACATCGTGGTCGCTACGTAATTCATACCCCGTAAACACAGACCACACCATGACCGCCAAAAAATCATTGAGCGACTGCATGATCGATGGACTAATAGACTACAGCGCGCCAGACCCACATGATAAGATATCTCCAGCATACTACGACAATACATCTGGAAGCTATAATGGATCTTCTCGCGTACAATCAAGAGAGTATAAAATAACACCTTTTGGTCTATACGTAGCTGCTGAAAGCGCCAGAAGAGTAGCGGTAGCCGAAGATACGCACGCTACTACTCGAAGATCAGCATTGAATATACACAGAATAGCAGCCGGAAGACTCATTACCTCAGCTATGGAAGATCGATCCAATATTTAAACCAGCTAAAAAATTAAACGTACAAAATACGAACATCAAATTAGTAGACGGCTGTACTAGATAAAGCGCCATAATATGTAAATACACGCATCCTTTGTACTAACAGGCAATATAGCAAATATTATAAAAATTCGTCATGAATGAGAAGAAAACAAATAGAACATAGGATCGATACATAGATCAAAGGCAAGCTATACACAACGTCGCACAATGTATATTTTGCGACTCTAATATAGTACATAGACTTGATAACTCATACGTCCCTAACAGGGAAGTTTTGTGCATAGTACTGCCATAAAGGTATAGTTATGATTCTATCCATAAGTTAATACCGTGTTAGCGCCTTACTAATACGTGCATCACACTCTGCCGTTTGGGGCCATTATAATTTTTACGACGTCTCAATAGTTTTCCACAACGTGTACATTTGACTTTTTATCACTTCCATATTGTGTTATATGTTTTTGCTATCTCCCCCACTATCTCGTGTTTTTTCAATTATTTGACATATTTCGTTTTCGTTATGTTAGTATAGTTTTTTACATTTTCTACTATTATTTGAAATGTGTACATTTTACGAACATCTAGGGGAGAGTGGGGCAAAATAGATACTTTTAAACTATATATATGTTTGCAGTACATACTATGAACTTCTTGTGATTGATTGCTTCATACCCCCTGACCAAGCCCCTCCCCTGTATGCAAAAGAAAATATATTCTATTAACGGTAGAATGCCCTGTCCTCTATCCGGACGTCCACATATTCAGCCGGAGTAGCACCGTCTTTGGCTAGCCGCTTAGAGAGGGCCAGGAATGCGCCTGCCGAGGTTTTTGGGTCGTTCTGCATAGCAAACTTTATATAGTAATTAAAGCCTTTTAGCTTTATCTGAACCTGGTTAATTATTGGGGGTAAGACAACGGATGAAACCTGCTTTTTATTTAGATTTAACTGAGCAACCAAAACTGAGATAAAATCAACCTGTTGACTGGTGAGCACGCCTTTGCCGATCTCAACAGTCAGACTGCTTTCGTCGTTTACAATAGGCAGCTTAATGTTATCGAAACCAGTGATGCTTGAAGCTCTGGCCATGACTACGCCATTAGCATCCAGCACATACGCTCCTTGCTGACTCGTCAATGCCATTGCAGGCTGTTTAGCGACAATAATTATCACAGGATTTCTTCCAAATACAGGTAGGCTAACTGAAACTTGACCTAGTTCAGGAAATTCTGCCATTATTTCGTTTTCAATATGGACGGTATTTATAGTTATCCTATCTCTGTTAAATATCGACCCTCCTAATATTCTCTCGGCAGACTTCTGATAATCAGCTTTGTTTCTATAGAAAGAAAAATCACTCGTACCGTTAACAGATATTAGTTTTGGGGTTGTGCTAAGAATGCTTAAATATCCGACGGTCACTAAGATAATTAAGGCTATCACTTTTAGTGGCAATTTTCTAAGTAAAGGATACTTTTTTGATACTACGTTTCTAGCCGGGTTGCGTACGGCCTGGGCTTCTCGACCGCTCAGCCGAGACGAATAAAAAGGTACATTACTGCTTGTTGTAACTTTTACTACTGGTGACCTTTCCCTGCTCATAGGACGCTTCGATCTAAATTTCATTTTTTGAGACTTTCAGGAGTATTTCCGCCAAATCTACCGCCGCATTGGGCATATTAAAACTATGTAGCTTTATGCCTAAATCATGTCTAGAGTTCTTATTATCTAGTAGTTCTTTTACTACGAAGCGCAGTATAGAGGGGTCTTTTGCGATTTG
This sequence comes from Candidatus Saccharimonadota bacterium, assembly GCA_037137935.1. Taxonomy (GTDB): domain Bacteria; phylum Patescibacteriota; class Saccharimonadia; order Saccharimonadales; family AQU-01; genus CALRGT01. Next base: position 30,122 of record JBAXJI010000008.1, read on the forward strand.
GTCTTCTGTGACTAGTCTTATAGCCCCAGCGTCCGCTAAATAACTGGCATTCTTGGTTTGATGGCCGCCAGTTAAATTAGGATTAGGCACGACAACGCATGCTTTTGACTGAGCTGCCATTTCTGCCATATGAGTAGCCCCTGCCCTAGAAATAACGACATCTGCGACGGCGCTATAGGCATGGAGTTCGGTCGTAAATCCAAGCACTTTAACTCTGTTTCTTAACTCACTTGGTAAATTACTGTCGTAGTACTGCTCTACATCTTTTTCTTGAGTGCTACCACTTACGTGAACGATGGCTAAATCTGGATATTCTTCTAATAAGTCTTGAGAGATAAGCTGCACTCCGTTGTTTAATCTTAGTGCTCCAAGTCCACCACCCGTGACCAATATAACTTTGTCGTACTTATCTAGGTCAAGCTTCTTGCGATAACTACTCACAAGATCCGCTGAAAGCTTGGAATAAAGCGCCGTAATCGGTACGCCAACATATTCAATTTTGTCTTTGGGATATTTATATAGTTCAGCTGGCATTGCGACGGCGTGGACACTTGCCCATTTTGCAATTAATCGATTAGCCAACCCTGGGATCGCATCGGAATCATGGGTCACATAAGGTATATGTTTCATGGCGGCGGCTAGACCAACTGGCAAGCCAACGAATCCTCCCTTTATAAATACAGCGTCTGGTTTAATTTTAGCCAACAGGCTCATACTCTGAACAAAACCTACCTTAACCCTAATCATATCTCTAGCGTTTTTAAATGTAGTTGGCGCGTCTAGTAATTGCTTAATGCCCTCACCGTGATAACGACGGAATTTGCCTGCGCTAATACTATAAACTTTGTCTATAAAAGGAGAGCTTGCTGGCAGGTCTGCGAACTTGTCACCTTTTTGCCCAATATAAATCAACTTTATGTTCGGCTCGATCTTTTTTAATTGTTCAGCGACTGCCAGAATTGGGGTGATATGCCCCCCTGAGCCGCCGCCGACTAAAACTATCGTCATTGCGATTTCCTTCCGAGTCATTATTGGTGATTAAGCCATATGTAGTATAACGCGAAACTTGAAAGGCTATGCCTATTGCGGCACTAACAAATATAATACTCGTCCCACCTGAACTGATAAAAGGCAGAGTTATCCCCTTTAGCGGCAACAAACCTATCATCGCACCGATGTTTATTATTGTTTGTGTGCTAAGCCAAGCTAGAATCCCTGTAACTAGGAATCTACTGTATGTGTCCGTCGAATGTTCGATAATCTTTTTCAACCTGCTAAAGAATGCGACAAAAAGCGCTATAAGTACTGTCGTACCAACAAAACCAAACTTCTCAGCAAAGATAGCAAAAATAGAATCATTGGCAGCCTCTGGCAGATAACCATAGGCTTGGACACTTCGACCAAGACCCAGCCCAAACATTCCGCCCGAACCTACAGATATTAAAGCCTGACACGCCTGATAGCCAGTAGTCAGACAATCTTTGCTTGGATTAAGATATGTATTAAGCCTTTCCCTCCTATATCCCGATCCTAGCACTAACACAACTACCGCCACACCAACGACTCCTGCGATAACGGCTAATTTCTTTAGAGGTAGCCCAGCTACATATATCATTGTTCCCATTATCGCTACGATTACACCTGTAGAACCTAGGTCGCTCTGTACTTTACCCACTACGATCGCTACTAATACGAGAGCAATAATTAGTGGTTTGAATGATTTTTGGTAGTCATTAATTTCACCTGTTCTTATTCTGTCTGAAAGGAATCCTGCAATCCAAATAAGTAAAGCAAACTTGATTAATTCTGCGGCCTGGAATGATATTCCGCCAACTTGTATCCATCTATAGGCACCATTTACTCTTTCACCGACAACTCTAACGGCTAAAGACGCAATACCGGCCGTAATTATCAATGGCCTCTCAATATGTCTCCAAGTTTGAATTGACATGTTAGAGACGACAATAAAAGCGACTACACCTAACCCAATAGCTATTAACTGCTTACTGACATAATAATTTTCGGTAACGTGCTTTTGAACACTTAATCCTGGACTAATAGCGTAAACAACAATCAGTCCAATCATCATTAAAATAATCGAAATAACTAAAAGCCAATAATCAGGATGATGTTTTCGCCTTTTTGCCTCACCGGAGGCTAATATTGGGCGGCGGCGAGGCCTCATTATTATATATACCTACCGATTATGAAGGCGGCTAAGCCTGCAACAGCAGCAACTTGTCCAATAACCCAAAATCTCATAGTAACCTTGGTTTCGGGCCATCCAGATGCCTCAAAATGGTGATGTATTGGCGATATCTTAAATATTTTTTTGCCATTTCGTAATTTTTTAGATGCTACCTGTAGAATGACTGATCCAGCCTCACCAACGAATACAATTCCGATGATTGGTAATATTAGAGCTGTATCTGTTAGTAATGCGACAACTCCTAAGGCGGTACCTAGCGCAAATGATCCTACATCACCCATAAAGAATCGGGCTGGATATATATTAAACCAAGTATACGACAGTAGCGATCCAACTATAGTCATACAAAATGCTGCGATACCGTATCTACCTTCTAAGAAAGCTATAACCGTGTATGCGGAGAAAGCGTTAACTGTTAAGCCACCTGCTAATCCGTCTAAGCCGTCAGATATATTAACAGCATTGGCCGTTGCAACAACTACCAGAACAAAAAGCGGTACAATTAACCATCCAATAAATAGTTCAGCTGAGACAAATGGTACGTGAATGGAGTCGACTCCTAATTTTACATAGAACCAAAGCCCGCCTACTAATGCAATTGCTGTGATGAATCCTAGTTTAATTTTAGACGGCAAACCAGCTACACCCTGACCAGTTCCACGAATATTGATGAAATCATCAATCAAACCTACGAGACCTGCTCCTACAAATGCTGCTAGAGGTAACCAAGTCTCTGATCTGCTCAAGTTCGTAACAATAGTAATGACAGTAACTGCAGCTACAAAGATAATTCCCGCCATAGTGGGGATATTTCTCTTGTGCTTCTCGGCGTGAAGACTGTTAAAAACCTTAGCTACTTCACCGGTTATAGTGTTTTGACGCGCTTTCTTCCACCACTGTCTCTTATAAGCCATGTTAGTGTAGAGTGGTGTTAGTAACATGCTCAGTGAAAAACCGAGACTTCCGAGAAGTAATATGCGTATTACAGATCCAGTATCAACAGCAAGTATCAGAGTTTGTGTATTCATTTTATGCCTTTATATTTGTTTATACTTACCATTATATAGCCTATTGCCCTTTTGGTGTTACGCCAAAATTATCAATTAACATATTTGTTACATTGGAGAATATTGGAGCAGCTGTACGAGCGCCTGCATAACCGTTAGTTTTCGGATCATTAACGCGCACGATTATCACGTACTGAGGCCTATCTCCACCTACATAGCCTATAAAAGTACCATTAAACTTATCACTGTAATAACCTCCACCAGGCTTAGATATTTGAGCTGTTCCTGTTTTACCGCCAACTGCATATTCAGATCTTAGATTCGGTAATCCATAAAATGTATGATTTTTTTGTACTGTTTCTTCCATTAAACTTCTAATATCGTTGCTAACATCCGGCTTGACGACATATTGGTTTAAGACTTCTGGCTTCTTTATCGTAACCTTGCCGTCACTATCCGTAGTCTGGTCCACTAAATGGGGTCTATAGTAGCTACCTCCATTAATAACGCTAGATAGTGCCGCACCTAGCTGTAATGGCGTTGCAGTCATACCTTGCCCAAAAGCCGTGTTAGCGTATTGCAGATTAAGTCCATATCCGTTCTTAGGGTCAGGGATTGTACCTTCGGCTTCAAATCCCTGCTCAATACCCGTCGCCTTGCTAAAATTATAATGATTAACCATGTAGTCGTTCCAGGTCATTCGCGCCTTAAGATTTACCTCGCCTCCTCCCATTTGCATCAGTAGCCATGTTGCTCCCGTATTTAACGAAAGCCTCAAGATGTCGGCTATATTATGCTGCCCTGCCCCGCCATCTTCTTCGACATTAGTTATCTTGAAACCATCTATTTTGTAAAAACTAGGATCATAATAAGATGTGTTTCTCGTAACAAGACCCTTGTCTAGTGCGGCAGCTGCAGTTAAGACCTTCATGACAGACCCAACCTCTAAAGGCGAACTAACGGAATCGTTATTAAAAACATTACCATCCTCAACCTTAAAGTATTCTGCAGGATTATAGGACGGAAAATTTGCCATTGCTTTAATTGCCCCACTATTCGGGTCCATGACTATCACACTTCCGGACTTAGATTTAGCAGCATCTAATCCTGCTTTAAGTATATCTTCAACTTGTTTTTGCATAGAAATGTCCAATGTCAGCAGTACTCTTTTACCTATTTTTGGCTCGGTAATAATATTGTCAGTATTTGTAACTAACGGCACTCCCTGAGCGTCAGTAATCGCCTTTAGCTCTCCAGGCACTCCCTTAAGATCATTTCCTAGGGCCTGCTCTATTCCATACTTGCCTTCACCATCTTCATTTACAAATCCTAATAATTGGGCGGCTAGCTGTCCCTGAGGATATGTCCTGTAAGATTCTTCCCGTAATCCAATACCTTTATAATCAAGTTTAGATATTTTATCTTTTTGTTCTTTAGATAACTTTTTGGCTAATACTGAATACCTAGTTTTCAGTTTCATCTTCGTAACATAATCGTTGGCATTGCCTCCGATGATTTGCTGCAGTGCTATTCCTACTGAGTCGTGATTTGTAATAAACTTTGGATCTGCAAATAATGTATATTTCGTTTCATTGAGAACTATGGGAATAGTATTCTTGCCGTCGTGAGCAGAAATTATACCTCTCTCAGCCTTAATCTCGTATTCCTTAAGTTGACCCTGTAATGCTACCTTTTTATAATAGTCGTGTTTGATAATTTGCAGAAAGAAGAGTCTTATTATAAATACGCCCATCACTAGCAACAGAACGGCATACCAAAAACGTATACGTATAGCCGTAGACCTTATGTCACTAGATATTTGCTTATGAGGTAACCGCATTAGTTATATTATAGACTAGTTCGTGAGAGTTGCTGAAGGAGCTACAGATACTAAACTTGAAGCAACAGTACTGTTCTTGACTCGATCTAGAGCCTGCAATCTTGCTGAGGCTACTTCGAGTTGATCATGCTCTTGAGCTAATTTAGTCTGCTGTTCTCGTAAAAAGTTAATTCTGTAACCGTATGTATTTGCTTTCGTGACTTGTGTGAGATAAAGCAGCCCAAGCACACACATGAGAACTACTAGGATAATTGTGTTACTTATAGGGCCCAACTTACTGCGAGTGTTTTTATAACTTGTTGTGTTCTGATTTCGCGGCGTAAATTGACGGCGACCTACTGCTAAAGAACTTGAATATGTCATATTTTTGTTTTTGTTTCTTTTTATTTTTAATGACTAAAACCTAGTGCTCGCTATTTTTGCAAGCACTAGGTCGTTATCTGTGAACTAAAGTACTCTTACGTGTACTTTAAAGGCACGGGAAGCATTTTTGACCTGGATTGGCATAATACTCTTCCTTTCTTTATTTTGTTTTTATTTTAAATACGGCTCGAAGTTTTGCACTTCTTGCTCGTGGATTGGAAACTATTTCATCTGGATCACCCACAACAGGTTTTTTGGTAAGTATTTTGATGATCGCATCGTATGTGTCGCTGCCGTATTCGGCAAACGCATTTTTGACTAGCCTGTCTTCTAAGCTATGGAAGCTTATCACTGCAAGTCGTCCACCGGGTTTAAGCAATTGTATCCATAATGGTATCGCCTGCTCAATTTGTCTAAGTTCATCGTTAACTTCGATTCGTAACGCCTGAAAGACTCTTGTTGCTGGATGTACTTTGCTCTTACTGGGACCAGCGCTTGCAATTACAGCGGCTAAATCTTTTGTTGTATGCAGAGGTCTATTTTGAACTATATGACGTGCAATTTTGAAAGCTTTCGGTTCTTCACCGTATTGCAATATAACCTTTGCCAAATCTGACTGACTATAGCTATTAACTATCATATCTGCTGTCAGCTTTTGACTCTGATTCATTCGCATATCCAGTGGACCATTATTATTAATGGAAAACCCTCGGCTAGCAATGTTAAGGTGCGGTGACGATACCCCTAAGTCTGCAAGTATTAAGTCAAAACTTTGATTTTGATCTATTAATTCTTTTGTAGAACCTAGAAAGTCGCCGTGACTTAATGTCACATTATCGCTCTTAAATTTGTCCTGCAGATAATTTATCGCATTGATGTCGCGATCTACTAATACTGCCGGTCCATTTAAAGTGCGTCCAAGTATTTGCTCGGCATGTCCGCCGTATCCTGCCGTTAAGTCCAGATAATTATCTCCTGGCTTAGGGTCTAGATACTGAAGAACTTGCTCCATCAATACTGGAATGTGTTCGCCTGACTCCCCTAAAGGTTCGTCAGTGGTGTTTTGTTTTTTTGGTGTACTTTTTTGCATATATTTATTTTTAGTTTTTATTTTAGCAAGGTCACCTAATCAGCAGCCAACTTTTTTGTTTTTTTGTAGTTTTTGTTTTTGTTGTTATGATCTTTGCCTTGTATGTAAGAGACGTCTTGCGGGTATTACCCCTTAAGATTTCCTTTACTGGTAAAGATCAAAAGTTTGAGAGACTTGTGTGAGGTGGAGTTTTGGGAGGTGTTTTTTTGAGTAAGGTGCGAAGGTTTTTATAGTGGTTCCTTTTTATTCCCACTTGTTGACTGCCAAATAGCTAACCTTGGAGGTAGATATTTAATGATTGATCTTGTAACTTTTTAATAAATTGTTAAGGAACTGGCCTGGACCGATTATTTACTTTTCGGCTGCCATTATTCGCCAATACTTACCAACACCTACTGCTACAACATCTCGATCGATGCCTGCGTAATCCAAAAGATGTTGTTCGATTGTGATGCGACCCTGCTTGCCGTCTAGAACTGTTTCTACTTTACCCATTCGGAATTGAACATTTAAGTCGGCGATTCTTTCGTCAAGGATGTCTCCTTCGAGCTTCGGCTCAACTTGTGCGTTCCATACCAATTTTGGATAAAGGTGCAGGTATTTTCCGAAACCTCTGGTCATTACCGCTCCGTCCGCAAATACAGCTCTTAATTCTGCTGGAATCGTTAAACGCCTTTTGTCGTCTAACTTGCGTTCAAAGTAATCGGTGATTGCCATTGGTCCCTTTTCTCCGCGAACTAGTGGTTTTTATATTTTTGTTTTAGGTAGCTTGTTTTTGTCTACCTACGATTACCCACTGACATGAATATACTACCCACGTTCACCCACTACAAGTACTTTATTCACTATTTCTACCCATTTTTCATAAAGTTATCCACAGAAGCTATTTATCCACAGAAAAACACTACATGTGGTGTATGCTGCTCACCCACAATACGCTAACGCTAAATTCATTTTAAAAGAATATTTTATGAAAATATTTCTGGTAATACTGCGAATTATAAAAAGAAATAACAGACGAAAACTATAGCTGGCAAATACGAACTAATTCACGAGCCAAAATGTCATTATTGTGACGAATTAGACTGCGGCTATGTCCAATTGGATCGGCATTTTTAATTTCCTCAGATATTAAGGTGGTAGCAATCAATGGCAGCCCTATTGCTTTGTACTGTTGATGTGATAATTTTTCAAGATCGAATTCCACCATAAACTCGCCTTCGTTAGAGTATTTTCTGAGCATTGCCGGCGTAGGTTCGTCTGTATTATAGATAACATAATCAACTACTTGCGCTCCGATGAATCTTTCGATCTCTGATACGTAATCGTGTACAAAAAAATCATCTGTTTGCAGCGGCTTGGTTACTAGGTTGCAGACGTAGATAATAGTAGCTTTTGTTTCGGTTAAAGCTTTGCTGACCCCGTCTACTATAAGAGCTGGAGCAAGACTTCCATATAAGTTTCCTGGAGCAATTACCACCACATCGGCTTCAAGAATAGCCTGCTCTGCAGCAAGAGTAATTTTTGCCTTGGGTTCAAGTACAATTTTAGGGCGTCTAATTTTGCCAAAATCCATCTGCCCAATCTTAAACTCTCCTTTAGTCTTGGTGCCGTTTTCGTCGTAAATAACTAGATGACTCTTGTCTGTAGTTATCGGCAATACCGTACCTTGAATACGTAAAACTTTGCTAGCTAAATCAATAGAATCCTGGAAATTATTCGTCATCTTTTCTACGGCACTTAAAAATAGATTTCCAAAACTATGACCTTTAAGTGTTCCCTCGTCGAATCTGTAATTGAACAACTCTCTAAGTTGGGATGCGTCACTTAATGCGACTAAACATTGTCTTATGTCTCCTGGTGGCAAAACACCCAGTTCGTCTCTTAACAAACCACTAGACCCGCCATCGTCCGCCATATTTACTAAGGCGGTAATATTATTGGCATACTGCTTCAAACCACTTAGTAGCGTAAAGCTACCAGTTCCGCCGCCAATTACTACAATTTTCTGATCAATCTTGTTCATATCAAACTTAATATTAACCGAGGTTCAATCTAATATCAAAGAGTTATTGACTTGTTTAGCTTTTCTTTTTTATCAAACCGGCATACCATAAGGCGCTACTTCGCAAAGTTCGCTTCATAGAATTATGCCTATCAACTGAGATTAGGCCGAATTTTGGCCACCAACCGTATGCCCATTCAAAGTTGTCTAACAAACTCCAGTGGAAATAACCATGTATTTCTACCCCTTCGCTTATTGCTCGCTCCATAGCCATAATAGTTTCTGAGACCCACCACTGTCGGTAAATATCGTTCTGATCAGCAGTACCGTTTTCGGTTATAATAATCGGCGTTTTATACCTAGCCCACACTCTTAATAGCAGCGGGTAGATTCCCTCTGGCTCCATATACCAACCCATGTCGTTTTTTGGCGTTTTTGGATTAACGCGGCTAAAACCCTTGTAGTAATCCGTGAAGTAATAATTAAAACCTATGAAATCTTGGTACCCACCAATACGATGCAAGAACCACCAATTCCAGACATATCTCATAGTTTTCGTAACCATAGAATCCAAAATGTTATGGGGGCGTTTGGCTTGAATGTTGGCTAGCTGGGCGGCGATACCAATTTGTAATTTTGGTTTATTAGCTTTAAGTATTCTATATGCTTGTTTGTGAGCTGAGGCAAGATTCCAATATACTCTAGCCATTGCAATAAAGTTCTTCTCTTGCGGTGGAAATTCTGCGTTTAGATAACTAAAGCTGGCATAAACATTCGGCTCGTTTAAAGTAATCACGTATTCTACGCCATCGAGTAATTCGTCGGCCACCTTCTGAACAAAATTTCGCCAATGTGATAAATTACTTCTGTTTTTGAACCCGCCTTTTTCGCAAAACCAAACTGGTAGAGTCCAATGCCAAATATTCAACATTGGCTTAAGCCCTCGCTTCTTCATTTCTAATATATATTGCTTATAGTGAGCTATCTCTGTCTGATTCCATTCACCCTCATTTGGTTCAATTCTTGACCACTCTATTCCGAATCTTAGCGAATTAAGATTGATACTCTTGGCAATATCAAAATCTTCTTGGTATCTGCTATAGTGCTCCACTCCCCTTCCCGACACATAGTTACTGGGTTCGGTGGCTTTGCTTTTTATTGTTTCCCACTCCGGTAACCAACCAAGTCTTCTGTGAGCGGTGCTAGCTAAATGCTTTGCGTTTTCTAATTCCCAGACCGTCCATTGATTATAATTATTACCCTCAACTTGATGACTAGCAGTGCTAGCGCCCCACATAAAATCTTTCGGAAAATAACTCGGTTTTTTAGAATCCATTAGCATTATTGTATATGACATCTACGGCTAGCGATACCCTAGCAGCAAAATAGCGTCACGCTACATCTGCACCACAACTATTTTTTGAAGCTAAAATCTTCCCCGTAATGCTTTTTGAGCCGTGACCGAATCGATCCAGGATGTCGTCCGAAAGTTTCCGTCAATATTTTGAGCTTAGCACCAGAATCAAATAAAGTCTGTAATTTCTGGTCTTCATCTTCCGACCAGGGCCTATAGGCATTCGGGTAGATTGCGCGCATTTTTTCTAATTTTTCAGACCATGTACCGGCTACTGTCTTTTCTTTGGTTTTTTTGATTATTTTCGGCCTAGATTTTTCGGCCTCCTTCCAGTTCGATATTGCTATGGCATTTAACTCTAGGGCCTGCTCGCTTCTTTGTTGCAAGTCGATATCAATTTGACGAGCTAAGGAGCTGACTCGTAGAGCCATACCATTTATACCGTCCAACACTAAATTATCTAATCCTCGAACTCTAGACAACGCCACGTATCCCATTCCTTCAACAAAAGCTTTACTAAGATCAATTCTGGCAGAGTCCAATGTCATACCTTGACTCTTATGTACTGTAATAGCCCACGCTAATCTTAGTGGCAACTGAGTTAGTTGCGCTCGACGCTTGTCGCCATCTACCAACTCCCAAGTATCGGGCTTGATAGTTAGTGTTTTGCCATTAATTAATTTAACAATTGGGAAGCCACTGTCGTCGTCAAAATCTTGTACTACTCCAAGGCTACCATTAACAAATTTCTTATCCTGGCTATTTTTGATACACATAATGACTGCACCAATCTTTAGCTCTAGTACCTCAGGGGCAAGACATGATCTTTTTAATTGTTCTACGAATTTTTTTGATCCTGTAGTAGACATCTCAAATATTTTTGAATCCGTATAAAGCTCATTCAAATGCTCAAAATTAATTCCATCCACGTCAGCATTTGTTGTCAGTAACCGCGTAGTCGAAACCCATGGATCGGCGACAGCATCGGCTCGTGACTTCAGTACATCAATCTGGCTTTGGCGCAAAACTCCGGCACGGATTCCATTAAGTATGTCCGTGTATTCTTGGTCTGCTTTTTGTCTATGCTGTTCCATTAGGTAGCAGACTGCAAAAGTCTCACCCCTCCATGAATTAGACATAGTCACAAAACTACCTTGACGAGAATCATACCGATTAATTGGCGGGAGCTGGAAAAAATCACCACTCATAACAACTTGCAAACCACCAAAGGCTCTATCGTTTTCTCTTATTTTGCGCGTAACCTCTTCTACTAGGTCTAGACGGAAATCATGCAACATGCTAATTTCATCGATAACCAATATGTCTGCCTTGATTATCAAATCTTTTCGTTGTTTGCTCATTCGTTGAAAGAATTGATCGGGTAATTCGTCGTGTACACCAATACCCGACCAAGCATGAAGCGTCGTACCGTTTAAGTGCGTGGCGGCAAGTCCAGTTGTGGCCGTCACCGCCACGTTCTTCCCTCTTTGTCTGGCCCTATGAATAAACTTGTTCAGGGTATGCGTCTTACCTGACCCTGCCGCACCGGTTAGCAACACAGAATTTCCTGCCTCTAGTATCGCTAATGCTTCGTCTTGCGTCATTTGTTTATTATTCTTCCCTGTTAAGTACCGATTAGGACATTTATCAACTCCACCACTAGCTGGTACAATATTTTACCATGGCTGGATAATAATACGACGAACATTTGCTAAAAATATAGATTTTAGGACTTGTTCTTCTGAACCTTTTTCTTGTGCGAGAAATATGCAAGCTCACGCCTCATCTGATCGATACGAACGATATAATTCTCAAAGGCTTTGAGCAAATTAGAGTATTGCCAGTTTGGAGTCATGATATGTAGTAGCTTATTTTGCTCAATTAGATACTCGATCAGGCCATAAAAATCACCGTCACCCGAAACGATTATTGCTTTGTCATAATTTGCTATCTCACGCATAGTCCACAATACTAAGTCGGCGTCAATATTACCCTTTATAGGCTTCTTCTCTTCTGGCTCCGCGCCTACATCTGCAGGCTTGTCGGTATTAACTTTGTTTAAGTTCTGTGTCGGCTTTAATACTACTAAAAATCCTAAGTCGTGCATTTGCATATACATGTCTTCAAATTCGGGCATATGTCCGATGAACATATAGGCTTTAGTGACACCATATTTATCCTGAAGCAGCTTGCGAAATTTACGCCAGTCCATCTTCCAGCCCATTTTCTGTGTGCCTAGATTAAGATTCTGACTGTCGATAAATGCGTAATTACCTTTAGGTTTCATGACTAAATAATACCACGCCGAGACTCAGACATCATCAAGCATAAACAAAATCAACGCCAAGCTCAACCATACATTATTTTATTTCTGGACGATGATATTGTGTAATTATGTCGCCTGTGCAAACTTCTGGTCAGTATTTTAGTTTCAGATATTATCATCAAGATGCCGGGTATATAGACTCCTACAATTAGCCCAACCGGGTTACGTAATAACTTCACAATTCTTCCAGCTAGTGTGGACTTAAGGCGCATAACTCCAGTTATTTGATGTAACCTTAGCGGTGGATCGGTAGACTGCAGATTATCACCTTTTGTTACCAAATACCCTTCTTTAATGTTTACAGAGTATACGCGGTGAGTAATTGTCTCCTGTTGATTAATCCTACTTTGAAAGCTGATCACTTCCCCCACCCTCGGCCAATTTGCCAAGGGTGAGACCACTACTAGGTCACCTACTCTTATTTTTGGTTCCATGCTTCCAGATTCTACTGTGACCAGTTTAAAGCCCTTCAGCTCTACGACAGCCAGAAATACGCTAACCGTAACTATGCCCATAATTACAATGATCTTAGAGAGCTTGGCAACCCAGTAGAGTATGCTTTTCATATAAGCCTAATTTGTTCCAGTGCCAGTAAATACAAGATCCAGGTCGCTGATTTGTGCATTCTGCCCTGTGAAGGCGTCTGCCGACATTATTGCCTGTAGCTTATATTCGGCAACCACACTACCACTCAAAGAATCCGTAAGACTAAGTCCGCCATTAATATAACTATCGACTAGAGTTTTAACTGTGAAGGTCTGAACAGTGCTTGTGTCCAGCCTTGTCATAACAAACGAAACTTTAGTTAGATCAACATTGCTTAGATTTACTGGGATGCTACCTATAGAAATGTGCAGTCCAAGCTTAGCATTACCGTAATTCTTTAAATAAAATATATTACCGTCAACTGGCGCAGCAAGACCTCCAGGAATTAAATCTACAAAATTAAACCCAATACGAGTAGATGCAAAACTTGTAGCAGAAGTTCCAATTCTTAAATCGGCGGTGGCACTAGAAATGGTGCTATTGGTTAGAGTAGCTTGCGGACTTTGTAATGCCGCATACGTCACACCCGTCATCAACACCACTACAGCACTTATTACGCCGACAGCCCGCGATACTGCCCCCACCCAAATTGATTTTTTGCTCATACACCCTCCTTAAATTAGTTAGTAATTTTCATACTGCGCTAACTAATTATTGGAGTCAAACATTATTCATATTGAGTTAATATTCACCTGGTTTTGTCAGTTATTTGTAAGATTCAGGATGAGTAGTACTAGTCTATTTTGTGCCCCTGGCGAGCTTTGTTGGCCCATTCATCAGCCAGTTCATTACCAGGGTCGTCATTGTGACCACGAACCCAAACTAAGGTCGCTTTTGAGTTTCGATAAAGCGGACAAACCTCTTGGACTATATCCAAATTCTTAATTACGCCACCCTTTTTCTTCCAACCGTTAGCCTCCCAAGATACAGACCATTTAGTGATAACATTAATCCAAAATTCACTGTCTGTATATATCTCGCAGTGAAGATTATTGGAATCTTTTAGCGCTGCAATAATTGCCAGCCCTTCCATTCGAATATTGGTAGTCTCGGCTTCACCACCTAATATCGCCGGCTTCATATCTCTAATTACAGAAAACCCGCCCTTGCCAGGATTAGGCTCGCAACTTCCGTCAGTATAATAAACAATCATTCTTTTTGTACCCTCAATTTGTTATTAATAATCATAACAGGGTTAGCACTATACTAGCTAAACTTATTATTTAATCTCGTTGTCAAGTTTAATCATTTCATTTATAAATTTTTTACGTACTGTTGCAGAATATTTATTACCTGACCAAATTGTTTGTAATAATTCTGTGGAATGCTTTTTGTCTAAGTCGGCAAGGTCTAGTAACCTTTGGAAAGACGGCGTCTGAAACTGCATATCATGCAAGCCAAATTCATTCAATGTTCTGGCTAAAAAGAAAGTTAAAGCTTGTACTGTAGCCATTTGCTGGTCGTGATCATCTGCAGATAATTCAACCAAATCTAGACCAAGATTCTTGCAAAAATTTTTAACTAAATATATTTGTTCTGTTGGTAAATTACTTTCGCAAACAACCAACTTAAAACCATTTAAACTATGACTAGCAGACTCCGGTCCAAATAATGGATGTGTGGCGAGATATGGTTGCCGAGGGTTGAGTTTTGCTTTAATTAATTTAATTGGCTCAACTTTGACTGAGGCTATATCAACAACAACACTAGCCTGACCCAACATGCTAATTATCTGATCGAATAATTTATGATAGGCAGCCAGCGGGATCGCTAATATAACATAATCAGCTCGACAAACTACATCTAGATTAGCTGAGTATTGAGGAGGCACTGGCTTATTAGGGTCATATATCGAAATAGAAAAATAGCTAGCTAATTGTTCGGCGGCGAACTTTCCAAAACTCCCGTAACCGATTATTCCTAAAGTCTTCATCGAATCATAATATCATTTTGCGTAGCATGGTAGTAGTCACATATAGGCGCAAAAGTAACATTGATTTTAAGGCTCTACTGATACAGCCATAGCGATCTTGTTGCATCAGATTTGCCTTATCCGCGCTTGCCCCTTCGATCACCACCGCTGCTTCTTCCCATCCTGCCATTACCCCTATTGTAGTTATGCGGTCGTGGTTGTTTATTTCTAAACTTAGGACGAATAGTTATGCCCGTCTGAGGTTTCGTTCTACTATCCTTAAACAGCTCGTCTTTTTTACCACCTGGTGGTGGTG